>JAEXUU010000259.1 GCA_023452965.1 Pseudomonadota bacterium
TTTGCCGCCGAAAGCCGCCGCGACAACGCTCCAGATGCGTTCTGGATGCCGTTCACGCCGATGCGCTCTTTCCGGCAGGCGCCGCTGCTGTTCGAGCGGGCGCAAGGCATGCACTACATCACCCCGGACGGGCGGCGCGTACTCGACGGCATGGCCGGGCTCTGGTGCGTCAATGCCGGCCACGGCCAGGTGAAGATCACCGAGGCGATCCGCGCCGCGGCCGGCCGGCTCGATTTCGTCTCCTCCTTCAAGATGAGCCATCCCGATGCGCAAGCCTATGCTGCCAGGCTCTGCGACTTCGCGCCGGAGGGCATCGACCACGTCTTCTTCGTCAATTCCGGTTCGGAAGCGGTCGACACCGCCCTGAAGATCGCCCGCGCCTACCATCAGGCGCGCGGCCAGGCCTCGCGCACCAAGCTGATCGGCCGGGCCAAGGGCTATCACGGCATGGGCTGGGGCGGGCTTTCGGTCTCCGGCATCGGCCGGCACAAGGCCGCCTTCGGGCCGCTGCTGCCCGACGTCGCGCATCTGCCTTTGCCCTATGATCGCGCCAGCATGGCCTTCTCGCGCGGGCGGCCGGAAGGCGGGCTCGCCGCGGCCGAGGCGCTGGAAACCCTGCTGCAGGTCCACGACCCGGCGACGGTCGCGGCCGTGATCGTCGAGCCGGTGACGGGCTCGGGCGGGGTCTATCCGCCGCCAAAGGGCTATCTCGAACGCCTGCGCGCGATCTGCGACAGGCACGGCATCCTCTTGATCTTCGACGAGGTCATCACCGGGTTCGGCCGGCTGGGCAGCCCCTTCGCAGCGCAGGCCTATGGCGTCAGGCCGGATCTGATGAGCTGCGCCAAGGGCATGACCAATGGCGCGGTGCCGATGGGCGGCATCCTCGTCGCGGGCAATGTCTACGAGGCCTTCATGGCCGGGCCGCCCGAGGCGATCGAGCTCCTCCACGGCTACACCTATTCGGCCCATCCGCTCGCCTGCGCCGCCGGCCTCGCGACGCTCGACGTCTTCGCCGAGCAGGACATTCTGGGCGGGCTCAACACGGTGCTGCCGCTCTGGGAGGAGCGGGCGTACCGGCTGAAGGGTTCGCCGCATGTCGTCGACATCCGCACTGCCGGCCTGCTCTGCGCGATCGATCTTGCGCCGCGTCCTGGCGCCGAAGGCACCAGAGGCGCAGAGGCCGGCAAGCGCTGCCTCGATGTCGGCGTGCTGATCCGCAACGCCGGCGACACGCTGGTGCTGTCGCCGCCGCTGGTCATCGCCCCCGAAGAGATCGAGACGATCTTCGCCGCCATCGAAGTGGCATTGGAGCGGATCGCCTAGGCTCAGCCCTCGCAGCCAGTTTGATCCTGCAGCGACGCTATCGGTGAACTGTGGCGCTTCGTCGCCAAGTCCCGGCTGGAAAAGTGCCGCGCACGGGACTAAACCCTGACGATGACCTTCTCGTCCGCTCTTACGCCAATCGCGGTCGGCGCCGTCGCCGTCGTGCTTTTGCTTGGCCTGATCAACATGCTGCGCGGCGGCAGCGCCGGCACCTCGCAGAAGCTGATGCGACTGCGCGTCGTGCTGCAGTTCATCGCGATCCTGGTGATCCTGGGCGTGGCATGGTGGCGCAGCGGCTGAGGCCGGATTGGATAACCGCCTGCCGTCACATTGCGGCCACCACTCTCTGCGCTTCACTATCTTACGATCCGATTAAGAGAACACCGCCCCTCATGGTCCGCGTCGCGTCGATAGCCGTTGCCTTCTCCCTTCTTGCCGCGCCGGCCCTGGCGCAGGGCGAAAGCAGCGTCTCCCGCGCGCTGGGCTATGCGCCCGCCGACCAATCGCCCTCCGCCTCATGGGAGGCCCGTTTCGGCGCCGGAGCCGCCAATCCGGGCGGGCGCGAAAACGGCCTTCTGAATTTCGGCGGCGAGTTGCTGACCCCGCGCATCGCCACCCTCAGCGACCGCATCGCGAATGCCTTCGTGCCGCGTTTCCATCTCGGCTCGAGCCTCAACCTCAATGGCACCCAGTACGCCTATGCCGGAGCTACCTGGACAGTCGACATCTCGCAGGCGTTCTTCGTCGAAGCCAGCCTCGGCGCGGCCGTGAACAACGGCAAGACCGCGGGCGTCGTGCCGGAGAACCGGCTGAACCTCGGCTGCAACACTGGCGCGCGCGGCGCCGCCGCACTCGGCTACCGTCTGAACGATCGCTGGAGCCTGATCGCGACGATGGAGCATTTCAGCGCCTCGAACTGCTCCGACAACCTCGCCGCCGGCACCGGCGCCCCGCGCGGCCCGTCGAATTTCGGCGCCCGGCTCGGCTACACCTTCTGATTGCTCGATCGGTGCAGATTCGCCTCCCGCTGGAAAAGCGCTGAGCTTGCCTGTCAATCGAAGCCGGAATGGCCGAGAACTGAACGCCGGAGCAACCGGCGACGACAAGCGAGGCGAGGATGAAACTGCACGGCTATTTTCGTAGCTCGGCGGCCTGGCGCGTGCGCATCGCGCTGAACCTCAAGGGCCTTCCCGTCACGCACGTCTCGCATCATCTGCGCAATGGCGAGCAGCGCGCGCCGGATTATCTTGCGCTCAACCCGCAAGGGCTGGTGCCGGTGCTCGAGCGCGACGATGGCAGCGTGTTGCCGCAGTCGCTCGCCATCATCGAATGGCTCGAAGAGACGCATCCAGAACCGCCGCTCCTGCCGCCAGACCCCTTTCAGCGCGCGCAGGTGCGCGCCTTCGCCCAGATCATCGCCTGCGACACCCACCCGGTGCAGAACCTCAAGGTGCTCAACCGGCTGCGCGAACTCGGCCATGGCAGCGACGTGGTCCTGGCCTGGGCCGCCGCGGTCAACGTCGACGGGCTCTCGGCCTGCGAGCAGGTCGCTGCGAAGAATCCCGGACCGTTCTGCTTCGGGGAGGCACCGAGCCTCGCCGATATCTGCCTGGTGCCGCAGCTCGGCAATGCCAGGCGCTTCAAGGTCGATGTCGCGCAGTTCCCGCGCCTGCTGGAGGCCGAGGCCGCAGCGCTCGCCCTGCCGGCCTTCCGCGACGCTGCGCCCGAGAAGCAGGCCGACGCGGAGTGACGAATTTCAGCGTGACCTCACGATCATACGATCAGGCAGTCCCTGGCTTTGGGAAAGCCGCTCCCTGAGTTCACACGAATGGAAGCTCCCGGCGCTGCGCCCTGGGCTTCACCAGCGCCGGTAGGGGTACCAGCCCGGCCCATAGAAGCCCGGGCCGTAGAAGCTGGATTCGAGCCGGGCGCGCTGCGACGCCGAACGGTCGAGATCGACCGCCATCAGGCAATTGGCGAACGGGTCGGTGCCTTGCCGGAAGCCATAGGACCGACAGCGCCCCTCATCGGCTGCACGCTGCTCGGCCGGCGTCACGCAGCCGCCGAGCGCCGCGACGAGAATCACTGCAACACACAACTTCGCTTGCATGGCGGCTCTCCGTCCCGGCCGGAATTCGCACGGAATAGGCCCGGAAAACGGCCATTCCGCGACGGCGCTCCAACGCCGACCGTATTTTTCCTGCCTTTTGCCGCGATTGCAATCGATCAGCGTGATGCAACCCTTCACTGCCGAGATGCGCAGGCTGAAAGCAAAACGGCCACCCCGGAGGGTGGCCGCGGCTCCTTGCGGAACAAGGAGGAAAATGGTGGGCGCGACAGGGATCGAACCTGTGACCCCTACGATGTCAACGTAGTGCTCTCCCGCTGAGCTACGCGCCCTTTCGCCCGAAGGCTCCAGGAACGACACCAGCCCGGGGGCGACGTCGTTGCGAGTGAGGCGGCTATAGCGAGTCGCAAGCCGCCTTGCAAGGCGCTTCGTCGGCTTCTTCCAACGAAACGCACATTGGCCTGTTGATCAGGCGGCGAGCAGCTTCTCGACCTCGTTCACCAGCTCGCGCAGATGGAACGGCTTGGAGAGAACCTTGGCGTCCTTCGGCGTCTGCGAATCCGGGTTGAGCGCCACGGCCGCAAAACCGGTGATGAACATCACCTTGATGTCGGGATCGAGTTCCGTAGCGCGCCGCGCCAGCTCGATGCCATCCATTTCGGGCATCACGATATCGGTCAGCAGGAGCTCGAACGGCTCCTCGCGCAGCCGGTTATAGGCCGAGAGCCCGTTGTCGAACGAGGCGACGTCATAGCCTGCGTTCTGCAGAGCCTTGACCAGGAAGCGGCGCATATCGTTGTCGTCTTCGGCGAGGAGAATCTTCGTCATGGCGCCTGCAATCGTCCGTCTCGTTGCGCTGACGCGCGCCCGGCACGGACTGGAGCCGCACCCGATTCGCTCGCCTCGTCATTCATTGAAACCAGGCCGGCCGTCCCGCCGCCCCGGCCGCCGCCGCCCCCGGCCTGCGCAGCGCCTCTAGCACCCGCCTGCGCCCTCCGGGACCATGCGCTTCCATTTGCGCCCATTACAGTAAACAACCGGTGAATGCGGGCGATCCATCCACAGCCGGCATGCTCTTCAACCTCGGCTCGCTTTGTGCTTCAGTCGCGCGACATGATGCCGCCAGTCGAAATCGCCACCCCGCATCCCGAGAGCGTGATCGCCGAGATCGAACGCCCGTTCACGCTGTTCCAGCCGGCGCTGCAGGTCGTGCCCGTCGTCGTCGACGTCCCCCATGCCGGCCGGCGCTATCCGGCGGCCTTCGTCGAGGGCTCGCGCCTGCCGCTGCGCTCGCTCAGACGCTCGGAAGACGCCTATGTCGACCTGCTCTTCCAGCATGCCGTTGCCCTCGGCGCGCCACTCCTAATCGCCGAGTTCCCGCGCGCCTATCTCGACGTCAATCGCGAACCCTTCGAGCTCGACCCACGCATGTTCGAAGGCCGCCTGCCCGGCTTCGCCAACACCCGCTCGCTGCGGGTCGCCGGCGGCCTCGGCACCATTCCGCGCATCGTCGGCGATGCGCATGAAATCTATCCAGGACGCATTCCGGTCGAGGTCGCGCTGACGCGGATCGAGGAACTCTACCGCCCCTATCACGCCGGCCTGCGCCATCTGGTGAACCGGACGCAGGCGGCTTTCGGCACCTGCGTTCTCGTCGACGCCCATTCGATGCCCTCGACCGGGCTCGATCGCGAAGGCCTCGCCAAGGCGGATGTGATCCTCGGCGACCGCTTCGGCACCAGCGCCGCCGGCATCGTCGTCGAGGCTGCCGAGGAGGCGTTCCGCCGCGCCGGCCTGAAGGTCACCCGCAACCGCCCCTATGCGGGCGGCTTCATCACCGAGCATTACGGCGCGCCCGGCGCCGGCGTTCACGCGCTGCAGATCGAGATCAATCGCGGCCTCTACATGGACGAGACGACGCTCGAGCCGAATGCCGGCTTCGCCGGCCTGCAGCAGGTGATCAACGCCGCCATGGCCGAGTGCTTCGCGCGCTGGAGCGGCTGGATCGACGACTGGCGCCAGGCGGCGGAATAGGTGCAGACTAGGGAAACACCGGAGGAGGGCCGGGGCGACGCTACGGCAGCGGCCAAGAAAAAGGGCCGCTCACTGGCGTGGCGGCCCAAGTCTAGGGAGGAAACGCCCAAGGAGGGCAACGAAGGTTTGAGGTCATCTCCCCTTCGCAGTGCACAATAGGCGCTGCACCGCAAAAACGCAAGCCCGATCGACGAGCCTTACGAGGGGTATGCGTTAGACGCAGATCGAACGCCGCACTGCAATCGCGCTTGTCTTCTCACCGCGCCGCCAGCATGAAGGCAGCGGGCGGCCCCATCGGCCGCGGATACGGGGGATTGGGAATGAGCGCGGTCGATTTCACGGAGTTCGTCGCCGGGCTCGCGACCTCCTCGGGGCAGGCGATCCTCCCCTTCTTCCGCGCCAAGCACACCACCGAGGACAAATCGGCCGGCGGCACCTTCGACCCGGTCACCGAGGCTGATCGCGCCGGCGAGGCGACGATGCGCAATCTGATCAAGCGCAGCTTCCCGGAGCATGGCGTGCTCGGCGAGGAGTTCGGCACGGAGAATGCCGATGCCGAGTATGTCTGGGTGCTCGATCCGATCGACGGCACCCGCGCCTTCATCTCCGGGATTCCGGTCTGGGGCACGCTGATCGGCCTGACGCGCAAGGGCGTGCCGGTCTACGGCATGATGAACCAGCCCTTCACCGGCGAGCGCTATTCCGGCGATGGCCGCAAGGCCCGCTATGAAGGCCCCGGCGGCCCGCGCGAGCTGCACACGCGCCAGACCGCGGCGCTCGCCGAGGCGACGCTGATGACGACGAGCCCTCACCTTTTCGCCCGCGCCGAGAAACAGGCCTATGGCCGCGTCGAGAGCGCGGTACGCCTGAGCCGCTATGGCTGCGACTGCTACGCCTACTGCATGCTCGCCGCCGGCCATGTCGACCTGGTGATCGAGAGCGGGCTGAAGCCCTATGACATCGTCGCCCTGATCCCGATCATCGAGGGTGCCGGCGGCATCGTCACCTCATGGAGCGGCGGCAGCGCCGCCGAGGGCGGGACTATTCTCGCCGCCGGCAACAAGGCCCTGCACCAGGCCGCCCTCGCCTTGCTCGCCGGCTGAGGCGTTCGCCTCCAGCTTCTCGCCGGGCACGAAGGCGTCGAACGCCGCCCAGAACTGCGCCCGGATCGCGTCACTCTCCATCAGGATCTCGTGGCGCGCCGTCGGCAACACCAGCGCCGAACCCGTCTTGAGCCGCGCGGCAAAGCGCTCGATCGCCGGCGTCGAGACGACGGGATCGCGCCCCGCCGCGATCACCAGCGTCGGCACGCGTACCTCGAGCGCCGCACGCGGCGCTGCGAGCCTGTCCATCAATTCGAAGGCGGCACGGATCCAGCCTACGCTGGGATCGCCGATGGCGAGCTCGCGCGCCGCCGCGGTGAGCGCCGCATTGCGGGCATAGCGCACCGGGTCGCCGGTCAGCCGGTTGCCTTCGAACGGCTTGGTGCCGATCGCCGTCTCGCCGCCGCCGGGCACGAAGGCCCGCCCGAAGCCGAGCCAGTACAGCACGAAGGCCAGAATGCGGGCCGCGCGCGGACGCTCGATCATGCTGATCCCGAGCATCGGCGCGAGCGCGACCAGCCTTGCGACCGGCAAGGCGCCGCGTCGCGCCGCATCGAGGC
>JAEXUU010000379.1 GCA_023452965.1 Pseudomonadota bacterium
CGAGGCGATCACCTCCACGCTGTCAGCCCTCGCTGAGGCCGGTATTGCCTCGGTCGGCGCCGGTGTGGACCGGGCTTCTGCCTATCGCGCGATCGTCGTCGAGCGGAACGGGCTGCGCTACGGCTTCCTGCAACGGACGGCGGTGTATTGGCCGGATGGACATGAGGCGAAGCCCGGCCAGCCCGGCGTCGCCGTGCTCAAGGCGCACACCGCCTATCGCCCGCAATACGAGCAGCAGGCGGCGCGGACCCGCCCCGGCGTCCCGCCGGAGGTGGTGACCTGGGCCGACCCGGCATCGCTCGCCGAGGTCTCGAAAGCCGTCGCGGAACTGAAGGCACAGGCCGACATCGTCATCGCCTCGTTCCACTGGGGCTACCGGCGCGAGGTGCTGCAGTATCAGCGCCAGTTCGCCCGTGCCGCGATCGACGCCGGAGCCGACATCGTCCTCGGCCACGGGCCGCACATGATCCTGCCGCTGGAGCTCCATGCCGGGCGGCCGATCATCTATGGCGGCGGCAACTTCTCCTTCCTCTACGCGCATGACAGCAAGCCGCATGCGAACTGGGTCGGCATGATCATGCAGGCCGAGATCGCCGAGCGCGCGATCCGACGCCTGACGCTGTCCTTCGTCCGGCGCGACCAGGACGACCGGACGATGCTGCGTTCGGTCCAGGATGAACCCGCCGAACGCGACGCGCTGATCGCCTCGTCCGCCGCCAACGGCGCTGCGCTGGCGGTCGAGGGCGACAGGCTGGTCCTGCAGCTCTAGCGCCGCGCGACTTCAGCGAAACCGTAAAGACAAGGAGCGCCGCAGATGGTGACGATGAAGAACGCGATGATCGTCGCGCCGCAACCGGAAGCGGTCGAGGCCGGCGCCGAGGTGCTGGAGCGCGGCGGCAACGCCATCGATGCCGCCATCGCCTGCGCCTTCATGCAGGGCGTGGTCGACCCACTGATGTGCGGCATCGGTGGCTTCGGCTCGATGCAGGTCTATATGCCGCGCCGCGGCGTGCATGAGATCGTCGAATTCTACGCCCGGGCTCCGCTCGCTGCGACGCCCGAGATGTGGCTGCCGCATCTTGAGGGGCAGACACGCGACGGCTTCGCCTTCCTGCTCAAGGACGGCATCAACGAGTTCGGCCACCTCGCCGTTTGCACGCCCGGCAGCATCAAGGGCTATGCCCATGCGCTATCGCAGTTCGGCACGATGGACTGGCGGGACGTGATGGCTCCGGCGATCCGACAGGCGCATGCCGGCGTGCTGGTGCGGCCGCACATGCACTGGTTCTGGACCCAGGACCAGAGCAGTGGTGGCGAGGTCAATACCGGCAACAAGCTGCGCTACAGTCGGACGGGCCGCGAGGTGTTCTTCCGGCCGGACGGCAGCCCCAAGCGCCCCGGCGATATCCTGCTCAATCCGGATCTCGCCGAGACCCTGGAGCACCTGGCTCGAAGCGGGCCCGACGATTTCTACCATGGCGCCCTGGCGGCGAGGATGGCCGCGGATTTTGCCGCGCAAGGCGGGTTGCTGAGCGAACGCGATTTCGCGGCCTATGAGCTTTCCGTCGCCAGCCCGATCTGGGGCTGTTATCGGGGCCGCCGGATCTCGACGAGCCCGCCGCCGGCGAGCGGCATGTCGATGCTGCAACTCCTGCACATTCTCGACAATTTCGACATCGGCGCGCTTACGCACGGCAGTGCTGAGCACATCACCCTGCTCGCCGAAGCCATGCGACGCATGACCATCGACAAGGACCGCTTCATGGGCGACCCGGCCTATGTCGACGTCCCCGTCGAGCGCTTGATCTCGCAGGACTACGCCGCCGAGCAGGCGCAGGCGATCAGGCGCGGCGAGCGCGCCGAGATCAAGAGGCTCGACCGCTCTCAGCGCGAGACGACGCATGTCTCGGTGATCGACCGCGACGGCAACGCAGTCGCGCTGACCCATACGCTGGGCAGCCCCTCCGGCGCCATCTCGGACGGGCTCGGCTTCATCTACAACGGCACGATGAGCCGCTTCGATCCGCGTCCCGGCCGAGCGGCGTCGATCGCGCCCGGCAAGCGCCGCGCCTCTTCCGCCGCGCCGACCATCGTCTTCGACGGCGAGACGCCGCGCATCGTCATCGGCGCCCCTGGCGGCAGCTATGTCGCGCCGGCGGTGGCGCAGGGGATCATGAACATGATCGATTTCGGCATGTCGCCCTTCGAGGCCGTCGCCGCACCGCGGATCATGGCGGTCTCGAACGCGATCGACATCTCCAACCGTATTCGCCGCAGCGTCAGCGAGGAGCTCGCCGCCGCCGGCTATGACGTCAAGCGCTCGGCCCAGACATTCCCGTTCGCCGCCCTGCACGCGATCGGGATCGTCGACGGCCTGTGCTCGGGCGGAGCCGATCCGCAGCGCGACGGCATGGCGATATCCGTCTGAGACTCGGTTACGATTGGCGAGACCACCCTTCACACCGGGAAGGCAAAGCCGTCGCCGGCTGGAGGCGTTTGATGTTTCTGAGCGTGTTCGACGTCTTCAAGATCGGGATCGGCCCGTCCTCGTCGCATACGATGGGGCCGATGACGGCGGCGGGGCAGTTCCTCGACCTGCTGCGCCGGCATCCGTCCCGCGATGATGCGGCGGCGGTCAGCGTCACGCTCTACGGCTCGCTCGCCTTCACTGGGAAAGGCCATGCCACGGACCGGGCCGTGGCGCTCGGCCTCCTCGGCTGGATCCCGGCCGAGTTCGATTTCGACGTGGCCGAACGCCAGCTTCACGCGCTGGGGACGACGCATCTCCTGCACCTCGACGGCCTGCCGCCGCTCGCCTTCGACCCTGCCGCCGACATCGTCTTCGACTACGGGCCGCCTCTGCCCGGCCATGCCAACGG
>JAEXUU010000355.1 GCA_023452965.1 Pseudomonadota bacterium
AGCGATGAAGCGCAGCCCGTCGAAGAGCGGCGTGACGATGTCGGCGAGCAGGCGGAACCAGCCCATCAGCAGGCCGAGCGGCACGCCGATGCCGGCGGCGAGCAGCACGCCCAAAGCGTAGCGCTGCAGGCTGGAGGCAAGGTGCTGCGGCAGCGTCGCACCGGCGAAGGGTGTCGAGCTGAGCTGGAGGGTCCGCGTCAGCACGTCGAGCGGCGAAGGCTGGAACTGCCGGGGCTCGATCCCCGAGACCGAGAGCAGGGTCCACAGGCCGATGAAGCCGACGAGCCCGAGCAGCCCCCATGCCAGCTTCTCGCCCAATCGCAGTGGTGAGTCGCTCATGGCCTCAGTCTCTCCCCGCCACGTTCCAGGCGAGCGCGCGGCGCTCGGCGAGGCCGAGAAGCAGCGTCGTCGCCCAGCCAAGGACGCCGACGGTGACCATCCCGACGAGGATCATGCCGGGGTAGATGTCCTGCTGCGCCATGTTGAGGACGAAGCCGATGCCGACCAGCGCCCCGACCAGCTCGGCGGCGACCAGCGTCGTCCAGGCCGCCTGCAGCGATAGGCGAAGGCCGGTGAAAATCATCGGCGACGCCGCCGGTGCGATGACCTCGCTGACCAGCCGCCAGCGCGGCGTGCCGAGCATGCGCGCCGCCTCGATGATCGGCCGGTCGATGTTGCGGACGCCGGCGAAGGCATTGATGACCGCGGGGACGAAGGCCGCGAACCAGATCACCATGATCTTGGCGGCGTCGCCGAGGCCGAGCCAGAGGATCGCGAGCGGAATCCAGGCCAGCGGTGGGATCGGGCGGATGATCAGGAAGATCGGGTTGATCGCCGCCTCGGCCCGCCGGCTCCAGCCCATCCACAATCCGAGCGGCACGCCGGTGGCGATCGCTACGAGAAAGCCGAGGACGACGAGCCGGACGCTGTGGAAGGCATGGTTCGCAAGCTCGGCGCCGGCATAGCCGCGCGTCGCGATCTGGTTGAGCGACTGCCAGAATTCGGTGGGCGAGGGAAAGCGGCCGGGCGAAACCAGGCCCGTCGCCGTCGTCAAGACAAACCACAGCAGCAGCGTCGCCGCCACCGAGGCCAGACTGACCCATCCTCGCCGTCCTATCATCGCGCTCCTCGTGCGCCTTTTTATGAAAGCGCTTTCAGTTAAGCTTCCAGATCGCAATCCGGATGTCAACATGCCTTTCTAGATGGACATATCGGGCTTGAGTGCTTGTATCCGACCTGGCTTGGGCGCTAGGGTTATGAAAGAATTTTCATCAGGGAAGACCGATGGATGGTCGCCGCATCAAGCTGAGCGATGTCGCCCGCGATGCCGGCGTGTCGCCCGCTACCGTGTCGCGCGCGATCGCGCAGCCGGAGCTGGTCTCGCCCGAGACGCTGGCCAAGGTCATGGCCAGCGCCCAGCGCCTCGGCTATCTGCCGGATGGCGCGGCGCGCGCGCTCGCCTCGGGCCGCTCGATGACGATCGGCGCGATTGTCCCCACACTGGACAGCGCCATCTTCGCCCGCGCGCTCCAGGCGATGCAGGCGACATTGGCGCAGTCCGGTTATCTGCTGCTGGTCGCCTCGCACGAGGCCAGCCCAGCGGCTGAGACACAGGCGGTTCGAGCCCTGCTCGGGCGCGGCGTCGACGGGCTGATGCTGGTTGGAGCTGAGCGTGCGCCGGAAACGACCGCGCTGCTCAGGGCTTCGGGCGTTCCCGTCGTCCTGACCTGGTGCGGAGACGGCCATTTCGCTTCGGTCGCGATCGATAACGTGCTGGCCGGAAGGCTGGCCGCCGAGCACCTGATCGCACTCGGCCACCGGCGTATCGGCATGATCACCGGCCCGCTCCAGTTCAACGACCGGCAGACGGCGCGCCTCGCCGGGGCGCGGGCGGCACTGGCGGAGGCGGGACTGTCGCTCCCAGACCAGCTGGTCACAGAACAGGCGTTGACGCTGGCCGGCGGCCGCGCCGGCTGCGCCACCCTTCTCGAACTCGATGACAAGCCGACAGCGCTGATCGGCGGCGTCGACCTGTTGGCTATCGGCTGCATCGAGGAGGCCCATGCACGCGGCATGAACGTGCCCGGCGACCTCGCGGTCGTCGGCATCGACGGGCTCGACATGTCCGCGCACATCTCGCCTTCGCTGACGACCGTGCATCTGCCGACCGGCAGGATCGGTCAGTTTGCGGCGATGAAGCTGATGGCGCTTGTCCGGCGCGAAGCAATCGAGCAGCATACTGTTTTGCCAGTCGAGCTGATTGTCAGGCGTTCGGCTGCCGGCGCAAGCTGAGTCGGCGAAGGCTAGGAAGCATCCCGTCCAGCCCTCTCACAGGCGCGGTTGGCGCGGCCCATGTCCGTGGCGTCCGGCCCATGCTCAGTCGACCGCCTCCCGGTCGGCGTTATCGGATCGCAGAAGTGCCGAGCATTCCCGCGGACCCCGCCATTTGGCCCGCAAAGCCGACCACGCATCGGGCTCGGCGGGGCCACTCTGGCGGGGCGGCGGCCTCCGGAGTCAATGCTCGTTCACCCCCTTTGGCTCGCTGGACATACTCGCGGCCGGCAGGTTCAACCGCGCCGGCGGCCTCTCGAAGCTCAGGCGCCCGCGCTTGAAGCCCATGACCGGTTCGGCGATTTCCGCCAGAGCGTCGCTCGGCGTCCCGGCATCCAGGATGACGAGGTCGGCGGAATTGCCGACGGCGATGCCGTAATCGGCGAGGCGCATCAGCCGTGCCGGCGCGGTGGTCACAAGGTCGAGGCACTGCCCGAATTCGTGCGGACCGCATTGCGCGACATTGGCGTAGAGATTGGCCATACGCAGGAGCGAGGCGTCGCCGAAGGGCGTGAAGGGGTTGAGGACGTTGTTCGTGGCGACCGAGCAGGTCACGCCTTGAGCGGCCAGCAGATGCGCCGGCGTGAGCCCGCGCGGCCTTGCATGGCTCTCCTGCCGACCCATGAGGTAGAGGTCGGTCGCCGGCAGCACGGTCAGGGCGATGCCAGTATCGGCGAGCCTTCGTCCGATCGTCCCCAGGGCATCGGGCGGAATCATCGAGAGTTTGGTCACGTGGCCGATCGCCACGCGCCCGCCCCAGCCATGCAACTGGGCCTGCCGGCAGACCTCATCGAGATGCATCCAGCTCGGATCGAGGTCGAAATCGAGATGGAAGTCGAGATCGACATCGAAGCGCCGCGCCAGGACGAAGAGCCGCTCGATCTGGGCCGCCGGATCGGTGTCGGTATAGGGGCAGCCGCCGAGGAGGTCGGCCCCGTCCTCGAGTGCGGTGACGAGCAGCTCCTCGCTGCCGGGATCGTTGGTCAGCCCCTCCTGCGGAAACACGCAGATCGAGAGGTCGAGACCCCAGGCATAGTCGGCCTTCAGCGCCTTGATCGCCGCAAAACTGCGCAGTCCGGCGCGCGGGTCGACCTCGACATGGGTGCGCATCCGGGTGGTGCCCTTGCCGATCGCCTTTTCGATGACCCTGGCGCCGCGCTCGTAGACATCGGCCTCGGTGAAGTCGCGCTTCATCGCGGCGACGGACGCGATGGCGCCGGCGAGTCCGCCATGGCCGTGGCCGCAGCGGCCGAGCAGGCAGGCCTTGTCGAGATGGATATGGCTGTCGACGAAGCCCGGCAGCGCCAACCGGCCGCCGACCTCGACCTCCGGCGCATCGCAACACAGCCCCGCGCCTATGGCCGCGATCCTCCCGGCCCTGACGCCGATATCCTGCGGTTGGTCATGGCCGCGGATGGTCGCTCGGCGAAAGACGAGATCGAGAGAAGGGGCGGTCGGCATGGCTCTGCTTGTCGTTTGGTATTCAGTTGCGCAGAAAACATGCATGCACTTTATGTGCCGAGGCGCTAAACACCAGGTTCAGGATTACCTCGTGACAGTGGACCAGACCATGTTGAACCGCGTGGAGACGCTTTCGGACGCCGAGATCGTGCGAGCCTATCTCGAAGCCTCGATGGTGCCGGATCCCGACGGCGCTGCGCGCTATATGGCGCCGGGGACGCCGATCACCTTTACCGGCGGGCGCCTGTTCGACCATCCGAGTGGACCGTCGGGCTTCAACGCCATGCGCTATCGCTGGGTGAAGAAGCGCATGGAGCGTTTCGATGTCTGCCCCGCCGAGGGCGAGACGATCGTCTACAGCGTCGGCACGCTCTATGGCGAATGGCCAGACGGCACCGCCTTCGAGGGCAATCGCTATGTCGATCGTTTCGTCGTGCGCGATGGGCTGATCGTCAAGATGGACGTCTGGAACGACAGCGCCGAGCGCATCCTGCAGCAGCGCGGCATCGTCGCCTGAAACGGCTATTCGGCCGCGCTCAGCCGGCGCTTGCGCCCGGAAGGCGGGGCGGCGGGCGCCGTCTCGGCATAGGGCGCCAGAATATCCATGATGTCGCGCCCACGCGGTTTCGCGTGCGCGACCAAGGCGCGTTCCGCAACCGAATCGAGGTGATGGTGCATCAGGCTTGCCACAGCCTCTGCATCCCCCGCCTCGAGCGCATCGATCAGCTGCCTGTGCTCGTTTATCCCGCACTCGGATGAATGCGGCCGGCTGAACAGCGATAGCGTCAGGCAGCAGCGATAGGCGATCTCGCTGACATAGCGGATCAGGATCGGGCTCTCCGTCATCGTCGCCAGCAGGATGTGGAACTCGGTCGCAAGCCGGATCGAGACTGCGTCCGGCCCGCTGCGTGCGGCATCCTCGGCATCGACATGGGCACGCAACGTCGCGACCTGGCTCTTGCTCAGCCGGCCGGCGAGCTGGCGCACGACGAGGCGCTCGAGCTCGATGCGGATGTCGAACGTGTCGCGCGCCTCCTGCCAGCTCGGGGTCGCAACCACGGCGATGCGGTTGCGGCGCAGCTCGACCAGACCCTCGGCGGCCAGCTGACCGAGCGCATGGCGCGCAATTGTGCGACTGACGCCGAAACGTTCACCAAGCGCATCCTCGGGCAGTTTCTCGCCCGGCTCGAGCGCCTGCTCGATGATCGCACGGCGCAGGGCCCGGCATATCTGTCCGACCTTGTCCAAGGGGCCGCTGCCCCCGCCACCGTCACGCGCCATCGTCATCGTCCACCCTGTGCCAGTCGT
>JAEXUU010000467.1 GCA_023452965.1 Pseudomonadota bacterium
GCTGTGGACATGGCGGCTCTCGTCAAAAACGTCAGGATTTGGCGGGGGAAGGCGCGGCAGCGAGGGCCGCGTCGAGAATAGTGAGCGCGCCATCGAGCGAGGGCGGCTGATTGCCGCCGCTGCCTTCGACGACGCCGCTGGCGGCGCTGCGCTCCATCAATTTGACGATGGCGTCGGTCATCAGCGGGTCGAGGCCGGTCTCGGCGACGGCAGCGCGCGACATGCGCATCTCGTCGGCACGGCGGCCAGCATGCGGAACATGCGAGCGCACCAGCATCGCGGCGGTGTCGAGGGCAGGGCGGGCATCGAGGAAGGCGCAGAAGCTCTGCAGCACCTCCGTCTCGACGCCCATGCGCCGTGCCGCGATCAGCGCCTCGACGTAGAGCGCCTCCAGTCCCTTGGCGAGGACGCTGCGGACGATCTTGATGCCGGCGGCCGCACCGAAGCGCTCGCCGACCGGCGAGATGTCCATGCCATAAGGCGAGAAGCGTTCGACGAATTGGTCCACCTCCGGTCCGGCCGCGACGATCGGCACGCGATGCCGCGAGGTCGGGGCGGAGCCGAGGATTGCGGCATCGACGAAGCGACGTCCGGCGGCGGCGACATAGGCGCCGACCGCCGCCTTGTCGGTCGGCCCGAGCGAGGTCAGGTCGACATAGAGCGCATCGGGGCGGACATGAGCCGCGCAGCTCTGCGCGACCGCCATCGAGGCCGAAGGCTGGACCAGCACGAACACGGTCTCGGCGCCGGCAAGTCCCTCCGGCCCGTCGAGCAAGGTGACACCAGCCTGCTCCGCGCGCTGGCGGATCCGTGTCCGGAACGGCTCCCGGTCGGCGGCGACATCGAAGGCGGCCATGCCGTCGAAGCCCGCCTCGCGCAGGCCGCTGGCGATCGAGGAGGCAGCCTCGCCGAAGCCGACTAAGGCGAGCCGAAACCTGGGTGCTGCGGCGCTCACCATTTCTCGGGCGCCACGATCGCAGCCGTCTCGGCGGCCGAGGCGCCGGTGCTGATCGCGTCGATCAGCGTCTTCTCCTTGGCGGCGACCTCCTCGGCCCGCGCCAGCACCTCGGCTGCAATCGAAAGCGGCACGACGATGACGCCGTCGGAGTCGCCGAGCATCAGGTCGCCCGGCCGGATCTGCACGCCGGCGATCTCGACGATGCCGTTGAATTCCAGGAGCTCGAAACGGTGCTTGCCGGTGCGCGGCGTCGCCCCGCGCGCCCAGACCGGCAGGCCCATGCGGCGCATCGCGTCGGTATCGCGCACGCAGCCATCGACGACGACACCGGCGAAGCCATGCGCGGCGACGGCGGTCGCCATGATGCCGCCGATGTTGGAGGCGGCCGGGCAGGCGCTGCCGTCGATCACCATCACGTCTCCGCCCTGCGACAGCGTCACCGCGTCGAGCGCGCCGAGGCGGGGGGAGGTCTTGTTGGCGATGTTGTAGCCGCTCGTCAGCCGTGCGGCGCCGTGCTTGACCGTGACGGCGGGGCCGACCATGCGCTGGCCCGGCGCGATCGGCGGCAGGGCCGTCGTCGGGATCGCCGAGTCGACGCCGTACTCGTCGAGGATGTCGGCGATGGCGGAGGTCAGGTCGGGCAGCTGCCGGAAGCGCGCCACCAGATCCGGCGACGGGCGCTCGAACTCGACCGCCCGGATGCGCTCGACCGGGATCGTCCCAAGGAGCCGGCCTTCATAGGCGGCGAGCTGCTTTTCGATGGTGGTTGTCATGCCGCTGAACGCGCCTCGTACCGATTGCTCGTTTCAATGGCATGCACTCCGCATGCCATAAAGCGAATTAAATTCAGTTTCATTGATCGCAAAATGGCATCATCCAGGCTGAGCTTGGCTAAGCGAAGTAAATCCGCCTCGGCTACGGGCTGCTTTGCGGGACCGGCGATGCTCGGCAGGGTCACGTTGGATCGAAAAAGCGACCAGGTTTGACTCGATTGATTGCTTTTTCTATTCGGTCGTTCGACCGGCGAAAGGGGCCAGCCATGTTGACCTTCAAGCAGATCGAAGCCGCCTACTGGATCAGCAAGCTCGGCAGCTTCCATGCCGCGGCGAAAAGGCTCAACACGACCCAGTCGACCGTCTCCAAGCGCATCGCCGAACTCGAGAAGTATCTCTCGATCGAGATCTTCGACCGCAGCAACAAGACGACGCAGCTCACCATCAAGGGGCGCGAGCTGATCGACGATTTTGTCCAGATGCTCGATCTGCAGCAGAACGTCGTGCGCCGCGTCGGCAGCGACGTTTCCTATGCCGGGCGCTTCCGCTTCGGCGTGACCGAGATGGTCGCGCTGACCTGGCTGCCCGCCCTGATCGCCGGCATCAAGCAGCTCTATCCGGACATCATCCTCGAGCCGAAGATCGACCTGACCGTCAACCTGCGCCAGCAGATGGTGACGCACCGGCTCGACATGATCATCTGCCCGGCGCCAAAGACCGACAACAGCTTCCCGACGGTGCCGCTCGACTTCCTGGAATCGGAATGGATGTGCAGCCCCGCTCTGGTCAGCTCCAAGGGGGTGGTGCCGATCGAGCGCCTGATGGAGCTGCCGCTGCTGACCTATGCCGAGGGCTCGCTGCTGCATCTCAACCTGCTGCAGGCGCTGGCGGCGATCGACATCAAGCCGCAGAACACCATCACCTGCAACAGCATGATCGCGCTGGCGGAAATGGCGAGCGCCGGCCTCGGCATCACCTACTTGCCGACCGGATACTTCTCCACCTATCGCGGGGATGGCTATCTGCGGCCGGTGCGGACGAACCTCGTCCTGCCGCCGCTCGAATACCTCGCCGTTCATCGCAATGACGCCGTCAGCCGCAGGATCGCGCAGCTGGCGCACGAAACCTGCGACTTCGGGATCCCGCGCTGGCGCCGGCCCGGGGAGGCCGCGCCGCAGCGGCAGGCGCCCTGAGCGTGCATGCTCAGCGCACCTTGTACTTGCGCACGGCATCCTGGAGCGTGGCGCCGGTGCGCATGAAGCCCTGCATCTCCTCCTCGACCGCGACGAGCTCACGCGCCTTGGCGGCGATCGCGCCGGCCTGCGCCGGGTCGATCACCACGACACCGTCGGCATCGCCGACGATGATGTCGCCCGGGCGGATCAGCACGCCCGCGCAGATCACCGG
>JAEXUU010000596.1 GCA_023452965.1 Pseudomonadota bacterium
GTTCGGTGGCGAGGGCGACGCGCAGCGACAGGACCGCGCTGACCAGATCGGCGACCCGGCTGTCGTCGAGCGACAGCGCCGCCATCAGCCGCGAGGTGATCGAGATCGTCGGCAGGTTCTCGGCCGGCAAGGGCGGGTCGCCGCCGAGCGCACCGCGCACGATCTCGCCGGCTTCGACCGCCCGGTTGCGGGCTGCGAGCGCATCGGCCTCGCGGATCGGGATGATGCCGGGCTCGTCGCCGAAGGCGGCGCGCAGGCGCTGGGCGGCGTCATTGGCGGTGCGGGCGCTGATCGCGCCGACGGCGAAGAAGGCGTCGATCCGTCCCTCGCGGGCGGCGCCGATCACCATGTCCCGCGTCAGCCCGACGATCTCGACTTCCTCGGGCTGGACGCCGTATTGCGACAGCACCAGCTTCAACAGGTCGATATTTTCGGCGGGATTGCGGATCACGCCGATGCGCTTGCCGCGCAGCCCGGAGACGCGGTCGATCGGCAAGGTCTTCGCCGTTATGAAGAACGGAAAGGAGCGGCGCGTGATCAGGGCGGTGTCGGCCTTGGCCGGCAGTGCGATATCGGGCCGGACGATGGCGAGGTCGACCTCGCCGGCATCGATCTTGCGGGCACTCTCGGCCGATCCTTCGGTCAGGATGAGGCGCAGGCGGATCGGCTTCTTCTCGCGGCTGAGGCCCTGGACGAAGGCGGCGGCCATGCGCGCATCGTCGGAGCCGAGCGGGCCGACGGCGAGCTTCAATGTCTTCGGCTGGCTCCAGAGATAGACCCCGAGCGCGACGAGACCGGCCGTCAGCAGCAGGCCCGCCAGAACCGAAAATCCGCGCCGCCCCATGCCTCGCCCGCTCTCGCCCCGTTCGCCGATCGCTCTCGGCCGTCATCATGTCACAAGTGCGGCGGCGAGGGAGCAGCGGCACGGGTGGCCAAGAGTTCGCGAGCAGAGGCCGCAAGAAATGGGCGGCAGCCGTTGCGGCAAGGGTGGGGGTGCGTGCGGGTTTATGCTACAGCGCGACGATGACGCGCGCCGAAGCCAGCTTCCCGATCAAGATCTGCGGCCTCTCCACCCCGGAGACGCTCGAAGCGGCGCTCGCCGCCGGCGCCGACATGATCGGCCTCGTCTTCCACCCGAAGAGCCCGCGCTTCGTCATGCCGGACCTCGCCTCTCGGCTTGCGGCGCAAGCACGCGGCAAGGCCGAGATCGTGGCGCTGACGGTCGATATCGAGCCTGCCAAGGCGGCCGAGCTCGCGCAGCTCCTGCAACCCGACTGGCTGCAGCTGCATGGCAGCGAGACGCCCGACGCCGTCAGGGCGATCAAGGCTGCGACCGGACTGCCGGCATTGAAGGCGCTGGGTATCGCGACCGCTGCCGATCTTCAGCGCATCGAGCCCTATGCCGGCAGCGCCGACATGATCCTGCTCGATGCCAAGCCGCCCAAGGACGCCGCCTATCCCGGCGGCCATGGCCGGCCCTTCGATTGGGCGCTGCTTGCCGGCCTCGACCCGGCTTACGGCTTCATGCTATCGGGCGGGCTCGATCCGGCGAATGTCGCAGAGGCGATCCGCATCGCGAGGCCGGCCGGCGTCGACGTCTCCTCCGGGGTCGAGAGCGCGCCGGGCGTCAAGGATGTCGACCGGATCGCGGAATTCGTGAAGGCCGCCCGCGGGGCGGCCCAAGCACTGAACGACGACAGGCTGAACGACGACATGTTGAAGAAGGCAGGCAAGGCATGAACGCGCCGCACGCACCGAACAGCTTCCGCAACGGCCCGGACGAGAACGGCCGGTTCGGCCAGTTCGGCGGCCGCTTCGTCGCCGAGACGCTGATGCCGCTGATCCTCGAGCTGGAGGCGGCCTACACCGCCGCCAAGGCCGATCCCGCCTATCATGCGGAGACTGCGAACGGGCTGAAGCACTATGTCGGCCGGCCCTCGCCGCTCTATTTCGCCGAGCGCCTCACCGAGCATTTCGGCGGCGCCAAGATCTATCTGAAGCGCGAGGAGCTGAACCACACCGGCTCGCACAAGGTGAACAACGTGCTCGGCCAGATCCTGCTGGCGCGGCGCATGGGCAAGAAGCGGATCATCGCCGAGACCGGCGCCGGGCAGCACGGCGTCGCGACGGCGACCCTCTGCGCCCGCTACGGCCTCGAATGCATCGTCTACATGGGCGCGGTCGACGTCGCCCGGCAGGCGCCGAACGTGTTCCGCATGCAGATGCTGGGCGCCACCGTCGTGCCGGTCGAATCCGGAACCAAGACGCTCAAGGACGCGATGAACGAGGCGCTGCGCGACTGGGTGACCAATGTCGCGTCGACCTTCTACTGCATCGGCACCGTCGCCGGCCCGCATCCCTATCCGGCCATGGTGCGCGACTTCCAGTCGATCATCGGCAAGGAGACGCGCGAGCAGATGCTGGAACTGGAGGGCCGCCTGCCGGATTCGCTGATCGCCTGCATCGGCGGCGGCTCGAATGCGATGGGCCTGTTCCACCCCTTCCTCGACGACAAGAGCGTCGAGATCTACGGCGTCGAGGCGGCCGGCCACGGCATTCCCTCGGGCCTGCATGCGGCCTCGCTCACCGGCGGCCGCCCCGGCGTGCTGCACGGCAACCGCACCTACCTCCTGATGAACGAGGACGGGCAGATCAACGACGCCCATTCGATCTCCGCCGGGCTCGACTACCCCGGCATCGGTCCGGAGCATTCCTGGCTGCACGATATCGGCCGCGCCACCTATCTCTCGGCGACGGACGAGGAGGCGCTCGAGGCCTTCCAGCTGATCTCCAAGCTCGAGGGCATCATCCCGGCGCTGGAATCGGCGCATGCGCTGGCACGCGTCGCCGAGCTCGCCCCGAAGAAGCCGAAAGACCACCTGATGGTCGTCAACCTCTCCGGCCGTGGCGACAAGGATATCCCGCAGGTGGCGGAGATTCTGGCGGCGCGGTGAGCTGAGCATTTTCGAGCGAAGTGGACACCGGTTCGCGTGAAGAAAATGCGATAAAACAAAGAGCTAGAGCATTTCGCGATTCGGAGAAGCGCGGAAATGCCTTGCATCGTCCTGATGCTGCCCCATTAGGTTGCGCATGGTCTGGGCGCAGAAGCGGTGCCGCTTCTGCGGACCATGCCAGCGAAGGACGATCATGTCGAAGACCAAGAAGGCCCTGCTCATCGCCGCGCTCGCGGCGCTTTCCGCCCCCGTTCAGGCCCAGACTGCCGGCCCGCTGGCTCCGGCCGAAGGCATCGTCATCCGCACCGAGGGCGAAGTCAGGGTGAAGCCGGATCTCGCGACGATCCAGGCCGGGATCGTCAGCGAGGGCAAGACCGCTGCCGAGGCGCTGGCGAAGAACACCCCCGCGCTGGCGAAGCTCGTCGAGGCCGTGAAGGCGGCCGGCATCGCCGCGGGCGACGTCAGGACCTCGCAGGTGGCGCTGGTGCCGCGCATGACGCAGCCCTCCGCCTCCTCCTCGCCGCAGCCGCGCGCGCCGAAGATCGACGGCTACGAGGCCCGCACCGGGCTGACCGTCATCGTGCGCGACATCGCCAAGGCCGGGCCGCTGATCGACGCGGTCGCCACAGCCGGCGCCAACGAGATGTCGGGGATCATGTTCGGCCTCGCCAACGAGGACACCGCCAAGGACGCGGCGCGCCAGAAGGCGGCCGAGGCGGCGCGGGCC
This sequence comes from Pseudomonadota bacterium, assembly GCA_023452965.1. Next base: position 3,682 of record JAEXUU010000596.1, read on the forward strand.
CGTGCCTCGCTCTATGCCGACAAGCTTGGCGTCAAGGTCGGCGAGCTTGTCTCGATCGTCGAGGCCGAGGCCGAGCCGCCCGCCCGCCCGATGGGCGATGTCCGGGCCTATCGCATGGCGGCCGCCGGGGCGCCGATGGCGGTCGAGCCCGGCGAGATCACGGTCAGCGCGGCGCTGCGCACGGTCTGGCGCATCGAGAAGTAGCCGAGCGGAGGCGCGCCGGCGCTCCTGCCATGCGATGAGACGGTGGCCGCGCTACGCAACCCGTACCGCGGCCATCCTTGCTTCGTGCCAGGCATGCCGCCATGACGGGTCATGAGCAATTCTGCCCGGCTGATTGAAAGGACGAGCCCGTGAGTGTCCGTATCGTTCGGCTGGGAACGGCGCGCGAAGCCGGCGAAGGCACGCGCATCGGCACGGTTCGGCGCGTGCCGCGCGGCGTGCCGAAGGAACGCTATGCCAGCGAGAACTGGTTCGATGTCTGGTTCCCGGTGCTGTCGCCGACGCCGGAGCTGATGGCGCAGGCCAAGGCGGCCGAGACGGAGAAGGACTGGGCCGGCTTCACCCGCGCCTTCAAGGCCGAGATGGCCGAGCCGGCGCCGCGCCATGCGCTCGACCTGCTGGCGACCCTGTCGCATGACAGCGACTTTTCGGTCGGCTGCTATTGCGAGGTCGAGGCGCATTGCCACCGCTCGGTGCTGCGGGCCCTGCTGGCGGAGCGCGGCGCCAAGTTCGCCTGACGCCGGCCGGCGTGAGGAGCGACGCCAAGCGCTCGGCCGGGATCGCGTCGCCCCTGCAGGGCGGGGCTGAGCCCGCGCCCTCTCGCCAGCCGGGCCCGGCCATGCTAACCGCAGCGCCATGACACAGACCGGCCAGACCCGTATCGAGAACCGCTTTGCCGCCTGCGCCACGGAAGGCCGGGCCGCGCTCGTGACGTTCGTCACGGCCGGCGATCCGGATTTCGACACGGCGAGCGCGATCCTGCATGCCCTTCCGGCAGCGGGCGCCGACATCATCGAGCTCGGTGTGCCCTTCACCGACCCGATGGCGGACGGCATTCCGGTCCAGCTCGCCGGCCAGCGCGCTCTCAAGGGCGGGCAGACCCTGAAGAAGACGCTCGCCATGGTCGAGGGCTTCCGCAAGGCCGGCCACGACACGCCGATCGTGCTGATGGGCTACTACAATCCGATCTGGGCCTATGGCGTCGAGCGCTTCCTCACCGATGCGCGCGCCGCCGGCGTCGACGGGCTGATCGTCGTCGACCTGCCGCCGGAAGAAGATGCCGAGCTCTGCCTGCCGGCGCTGGCCGCCGGCCTCAGCTTCATCCGCCTGGCAACGCCGACCACCGATGACAAGCGCCTGCCGCGCGTGCTGCAGAACACCTCGGGCTTCGTCTATTACGTCTCGATGACCGGCGTTACCGGCGGCACCATCGCCAATTACGACGCGGTCGGCGAGGCGGTGGCGCGGATCAAGCAGCACACCGCCCTGCCGGTTGCGGTCGGCTTCGGCGTCAAGACCGCGGCCGATGCGGCGGCGATCGCACGCGGTGCCGATGGCGTCGTCGTCGGCTCGTCGCTGGTCGAGCGCGTCCGCCTCTCGCTCGATGGCGAGGGCAAGGCCACGGAAAAGACGGTTTCGGCTGTCACCTCGCTGGTCGCCGAGCTCGCTGCCGGCGTCCGTTCGGTCGCAAAAGCTGCGGCCTGAGCCGCTAGCTGCTCCCGCTGAATTCGAGGATGGTCCAATGAACTGGATTTCCGAAGTCGTTCGCCCGCGTATCAAGACGCTGTTCAAGCGCGAGAGCCCGGAGAATCTCTGGATCAAGTGCCCCGATTCCGGGCAGATGGTCTTCCACAAGGATGTCGAGGCCAATGGCTTCGTCATTCCCGGCTCGGACCATCATCTCCGCGTCAAGGCACCGGACCGCCTGCGCCTGACCTTCGACGAGGGCAAATGGCTCGACGTGGCGCTGCCTGAGGCTGCCGTCGACCCGCTGAAGTTCCGGGACGAGAAGCGCTATGTCGACCGGCTGAAGGATGCCCGCGCCAAGACCGGCGCTGCGGACGCCTTCAAGGTCGGCTATGGCCGGGTCCAGGGCCTGCCGATGACCGTCGCGGTACAGGACTTCCACTTCATGGGCGGCTCGCTCGGCATGGCGGCGGGCGAGGCTTTCATCAAGGGCGCCGAGACCGCGCTCGAGAAGAAGACCCCCTATGTCGTCTTCGCCGCCTCGGGCGGCGCGCGCATGCAGGAGGGCATCCTCTCGCTGATGCAGCTGCCGCGCACCACGGTCGCGATCCGGCGTCTGCAGAAGGCCGGCCTGCCCTATTTCGTCGTCCTGACCAATCCGACCACCGGCGGCGTCACCGCCTCCTATGCGATGCTCGGTGACATCCACATCGCCGAGCCCGGCGCGCTGATCGGCTTCGCCGGCCCGCGCGTCATCGAGCAGACCATCCGCGAGAAGCTGCCGGAGGGTTTCCAGCGCTCGGAATATCTTAGGGATCACGGCATGGTCGACATGGTCGTCCACCGCCACGACATCCCGGCGACGCTGGCAAGGCTCGCCCGCTTCCTGACCAAGCAGCCGGCCCCGG
>JAEXUU010000599.1 GCA_023452965.1 Pseudomonadota bacterium
GAAGGGGCCGGCGCGGTCGATCTCGGCGAGCAGGCGGGGATTCGCACCGCCCGCGCTGATCGCCGCATCGACCAGCAGCGCTTCGGATTCGCGCGAGGCGGCGACATTGGCCGCGAGCTCTGCGCTCATGAAGGCAATGAAGGGCGCCTCCTGCCCCGGCGCCAGCGTGATTCCCGCCGCCATGGCATGGCCGCCGCCCTTGATCGCGAGCCCGGCCTCGACTGCGCGACGCACAGCAGCGCCAAGGTCGACGCCGGGTACGGAACGGCCGGAGCCGGTCGCGCCGCCATCGGGATGGCGCGCCAGAGCGAAGGCCGGCCGGCGAAAGCGCTCCTTGAGCCGGGCGGCGATGAGCCCGACCACGCCCGGATGCCAATCGGCGGAGCCGACCAACAGGACAGGGTGCTCGGCCGCGTCACCGAGACGGTGCTCGACCTCGGCCACCGCCTCCTCGACGGCAGCGCGCTCGATCTCCTGGCGCTCCTGGTTCAGCCGGTTGAGCTCGGCGGCGATGCTGCGTGACTCGACCTCGTCATCGGTCATCAGCAGGCGGGCGCCGAGGCCGGCATCGCCGATTCGCCCGCCGGCATTGATCCGCGGGCCGAGCAGAAAACCGAGATGCCAGGGCTGGGCCGGGCCATCGAGCCCGGCCGCATCGAGCAGCGCCGCGAGACCGGGCCGCTGGCGCAGCCTGAGAATCGCGATGCCCTGGCGGACGAAGGCGCGGTTGAGGCCGATCAGCGGCACGACGTCGGCGACGGTCGCGAGCCCGACGAGATCGAGCATCGCCAGCAGATCTGGCGCCCCACCCCGGCTCGCCCAATGCCCGCGCCGGCGTAGCTCGCGCGCGGTAGCGACCAGCGTCAGGAAGACGACGCCGGCGGCGCAGAGATGGCCGAGGCCGGAGAGATCGTCCTGCCGGTTAGGATTGACGATGGCTGCCGCCGCCGGCAGCTGTTCCGGCGCCTGGTGATGGTCGAGCACGACGACGTCGAGCCCGAGTCTGGCGGCCTCGCGAAGCGGCTCGTGGCTGGTTGTGCCGCAATCGACGGTGACGAGGAGCGTCGCGCCCTCCCCGGCCAGCATGGCGATAGCCTCGCTGTTCGGGCCGTAGCCTTCGATCAGCCGGTCGGGAATATGCACGCGCGGGCGGGCGCCGGCCTGCTTGAGGAAGATCGCGAGCAGCGCCGCCGAGCAGGCGCCGTCGACATCGTAGTCACCGAAGATCGCGACCTTCTCGCCGCGCACCGCCGCCTCGGCCAGACGCTGGGCGGCAGCGCCCATGTCGAGCAGCACGGAAGGATCGGGCAACAGGTCGCGCAGCTTCGGTTCGAGATAGCTCAGGGCCTCGCTGGCGGCGACGCCGCGCCCGGCAAGGATGCGCGCCACCGCGTCGGGGACGCCTTCGACCTGCGCCAGGGCCTCGGCCCGGGCCAGCCCCGCAATGTCGAGCCGGTCGCGCCAGGGGCGCCCGAGCGCCGAACGTTCGACGCCGAGAAAGGCGCGCTGGGAAACGGAATTCATCCGCCACCGGTCGCCCGGCGGGGCGCGTTCGTCAACCGCTCGGGGGGCATGCCGGCCATCATTCGAGCGGCTTCTGGTCCTCGATCGCCTGTGCCGTCGCCTTGCGGGCGCTGATCGGCGCATGGCCGGAGACCTCGGCGCCGGCATCGGGCTTCAGGCGCACCATCCACAGCGCCGACGAGGCCGCGATCAGGCCGACAAGCGCGAAGGCCGGCCAGAAATCGGCCGCGCCGAGTGCCGCACCGCCATTGAGGGCGTTCGCCGTCTCCAGCGCGAAGGCGCCGATGGTGACGCCGAGACTCAGCGACAATTGCTGCGCAACGCTCGACAGGCTGGTGGCGCTCGACATGTCGCGGTTCGAGACATCGGCATAGCTCAACGCGTTGATTCCGGTGAACTGCAGGGACCGGAAGCAGCCGCCGATCAGCAGAACCGAGAGCATCAGCCAATGCGGCGTCGACGGCGTGAACAAGCCGGAGGCGGCGAGGAAGGCGGCGCCGACCAGGGCGTTGAAGGTCAGCACGCGGCGGAAGCCGAAACGCTGCAGGATCGTCTTCGCCAGGGTCTTCATGATCAGCGCGCCGGCCGCCGAGGCGAAGGTGATCAGGCCCGATTGCAGCGCGTTGAGGCCGAAGCCGAGCTGCAGCATCAGCGGCAGCAGGAACGGGATCGCGCCGATGCCGACACGGAAGACCGAGCCGCCGAGGACGCCGATCCGGTAGGTCGGGATCCGCAGCAGCGAGAGGTTGAGTACCGGATAGGCCAGCCGGCGGGCATGGAACCAGTAAACGACCAACGCGACGACGCCGAAGGCGACGCAGCCATAGGAGACGGCAAGGGGAACGAGGTGGCGCCCGCCGGTGGCGAGGCCGAGCATCAGGGCGGCGAAACCGGTCGAGGACAAAAGGAAGCCGGTGATGTCGAGCGGCGCAACGTCCTCCTCGCGGACATCCTCGAAGAACATCGTCGCGAGCGCGATGCCGAGCAGGCCGATCGGCAGGTTGATGAAGAAGATCCAGCGCCAGTCGAAATAGGTGGTGATGAAGCCGCCGACCACGGGGCCGACGACCGGGCCGACCAGCGCCGGGACCGTCAGATAGGCGAGCGCGCTGACCAGCTCCGACTTCTCGACGCTGCGCAGGATGACGAGGCGGCCGACCGGGACCATCATCGCCCCGCCCATGCCCTGGACGAAGCGCGCGCCGACGAAGGCGCCGAGCGAGTTCGAGAAGGCGCAGAGCACCGAGCCGAACATGAAGATGCCGAGCGCCGTCCGGAAGATGGGGCGGGCCCCGAACCTGTCGGC
>JAEXUU010000630.1 GCA_023452965.1 Pseudomonadota bacterium
CGGTGATGGGCGCGCTCGGCGAGGCCGACCCGGCCGAGCGCGGCGAGCGCCCGCTCGCGACGCGCCTTGCGGTCGACTCCGGCATAGACCATCGGCAACTCGACATTGGCGCAGGCATCGACGCGCGGCAGCAGGTTGAACTGCTGGAAGACGAAGCCGAGCTTGCGGTTGCGCAGTTCGGCGAGCCCGTCGCCCGAAAGCGTCTCGACCTCGACGCCGTCGAGCCGGTACTGGCCGCCGGTCGGCCGGTCGAGGCAGCCGATCAGGTTCATGAAGGTCGACTTGCCGGAGCCGGAGGGCCCCATCACCGCGACGAGATCGCCGGTCTCGATGTCGAGGTTGATCCGGTCGAGCGCGGTGACGCGGCCGGAATCGAGGTCGTAGACCCGGGAGAGCGCGCGTGCCTCGATCAGGGCCATCGCCGGCGCCTCAGAACAGCCGCGGGCCGCGCGGCGCGGGGCCACGGCTCGCCGGCGTCGGCTCGGCGCCACGCGGGCCGCCGCCGACCACGACCTGCGTGTTCTCGGCGATCTCGGCGGCGGGTAGTATCTGGGTGAAGGCGCCGTCGCTCGGGCCGAGCCGGACCGCGAGCGGCTTGGGCTGGCCGTCGCCATCGAGCACATAGACGCGGCCGGGGGCGAAGTCCTGCGCCGCCGGGCGCCCTTCCTGCATCAAGGCCTCGAACTTGGCGCGGCGCTCGGGATCGAGCACCGCGGCGATCTTGCTGCGCATCTCCTCGCGGGCGGCGCGGAAGGCGGCGCGGCGCTCTTCCTCTGAGAGCCCGGCGGTCGGGCGCCGGCCTTCGCCGCGCCGCTCGGCGAAGATCGCGGCGATCGCCTGCTTCTGCTCCGGCGTCGGCTGCACTTCCTCCTCGATGCGCTCGCGCAACGCGCCGGCGGCACGGTTCCCGCCGCCGCGAGCGGCCGGCGCCTCGGCGGGGAGGGCGGTCGGGCCGCCGAGCGGGCGGAAGCGCAGGGCGGCGTTCGGCACGCGCAGCACGTCCTGCCGGTCGTCGGTGACGATCTGGACATTGGCGGTCATGCCCGGCAGCAGCGCGAGGTCGCGGTTCTCGACACGCACCACGCCGGTGTAGGTGACGACATTCTGGATGGTCTGGGCGCCGAGACGCACCATCTCGACCTTCCCCTGGAAGCTGCGGTTCGGATAGGCGTTGACGCCGAAGGAGACGGTCTGGCCGGTCTTGAGGCGCCCGACATCGGCCTCGTCGATATTGGCGTAGATGTCGATGATGCGGAGGTCCTGGGCGATCTGGAACAGCTCCGGCGCCGAGAGTGAGGCGGCGACGGTCTGGCCGAGATTGACCTGACGCTGGACGACGACGCCGTCGACCGGCGAGCGGATATCGGTGCGCTCGAGATCGATCAGGATGTCCTTCAGCTTGGCCTCGCGCTGGGAGATCAGCGCCTCGCCGGACTGGACCTGCCCTTCGGCGAGCGAGATATCGGCATCGAGCCCGCTGATCTCGGCCTTGAGCGAGGCGATCTGGGCTTCGTTGGAGGCGAGCGTCGCGGTCTGGATCTCGACCTGGGTGCGGGCGCTGTCGAGGCCCTGCTGGGCGCCGGCGCCGCGGGTGAAGAGCTCGTTCTGGGGGTCGAAGGTGCGCTTGGCGTCGGTGAGCTGCGCCTTGGTGCGGTCGCGCTGTGCTTCAAGATCCTTGACGGTGGAATCCGCCTTGGTGCGGGCGACCCTGGCGCGCTCCAGCTGGGGGCGCTTGACGACGAGATCGGCCTTGGCCTGGGAGAGGGCGGCGGCCGCGGCGTCGCGGCGGGGCTTGATCTGGTCGCTGTTCAGCCGGGCGACGATCTGGCCCGCCTTCACCTGCGAATTATAGTCGGCGAGGATCTCGACGACCTGGCCGGAGAGCATCGAGCCGACGACCACGGTGGTGACGGGGGTCAGGGTGCCGGTGGCGCGGACTGAGGCGGTGATCTGGCCACGATCGATCGCAGCCGTGCGGTAGGCGGCGTCGTTGGCCACGCCTCCTGTCGGCCGCAGGGCCAAATAGCCGGTGGCGAGCGCTGCCGCACCGATACCGGCCCCGATCATCCAAAGACGCAATTTCCACTCTCCTCGGCAGGCGGGACGCAGCCCCGCCAAGTTCGCAACATGCCAGAATCGGCGCGGAGAGACGAGTTAACTCGCGGCAATGTTGGAGAAAGCCGGCAGTCTCAGTTGCTGATCCAGATTTCGAGGGAGTTGTCTGGGATTATGTTGAGGCGTTTCACCGCGATCCGGGCGGGTACGATGCCGGTCTTCATGACGTCCTCCGCCAGATCCTCGGCGACCTTCCGCTCCGTGCCCGGGCCATAACGGATCTCGTTGAGCCCGGCCGAGCGGCCTGTTCGCTCGCCGCCTTGCTCGGAACCGGGCGCCGTCCATCCGAAGTCACGGATCCTGGCTCCGAATCCCTTCATCTGGTCGCGCGTCAGGCTGCCAGCGAACTGGATCCAGACGGTGTAGCGACTGCGGGCGGGCCGGGCCGCGGCGGCAGCCGCCGGGGCGGGAGCGTCGTCGACGGCCTGTGGGGCGGAGGTCGGTACGGATGGTGTCGCGGGCGACGGGGGCGCGCGGCCGACAGCCAGGGCTGTGCCGAGAGCAGAAAGATGCGCTGCATTGTTCCGCTCGAGACGCACGACATCTTGCGTGAGCAGCGCCACCCTCGCCGTGGCGGCTTTGTAGTTTGCGATCTCGTCGCCGACCTTGCTGTAGACAAGATTGATTCCGGCGGCCGTGAGCCAGATCGCGAGGCCAAAGACCGCGACCAGCCCGAAGCTCGCCCAATCCCTGGTGCTCACGCGCCTCAGCCGGGTCGTGCCACCGCGCCGTGCCACTTCCTCGGCTTCCGACCGGCGCGTGGCGGCCCCGGCGAGGTTCAACTGCCGTGCGTAGAGTTCGAGCGGGTCCGGCGGCAGCTTCATTTCGTAGCGCATGACATCGCGGCCATGGGTGACGAGCATGTCGACCTCCTGCTTCGAGAAGCGGTCGAGATCGGTGCGGATGTTCTGCAGCCGGCTCTGGGTCGTTTCGAGCTGCGCGGAAGCCTTGGTGATGCGTCCGATCGAGACGCGCGCGACCCGGCGCTGCGAGCGCATGGTCTTGACGTTGACGAGCGTCGCCTTCGCGTTGCGGCGCATCAGGACGTCAGTGGCACGGACATTGCGCTTGATGATGCCGCTGAAATCGTCGCGGATCGCCGAATTGAAGGTGCCGCCGGCATCGCTGATGAGCACGGCGTCGATCTGCGGCTCCTTCCCCTCCTGCTCCTTCCTGATTCCGTCGAGGGTGGCGAATTTCTCGAATCCGAGATTGTCGAAGACGCCACCATCGGTGAGGGCGATGGTGCTGAACCCGCCCTCCGAGGCGCGGCCTATGCGGTCCCAGGTCAGGCGCAGCGGTGGGAAAAGCGGTGGAAAGGCGCTCGACGCAGCCACTGCGTAGCTCAGGCGAATATTGTCGCCGGGATAGGGGACGGGGGTGGTGGTGTAGCCGTAGCCGTCCTCGTCCGGCTTCTCGCTGTGCACGGTGAAGTCGTCGTCGGAGAAGCTGCAGAGGTCACCGGTGTTGAAGCTCGTCGCCAGCACGTAGAACTTGGGGGCCGAGGGGTGTTTAAGCCTGCAACTGAGCAAGGTTTCAGCGCCGAACAGGCGCTCATACTGCTTCTGCAGCAAATCGCTCCGGCCATAGCCGAGAAGCCAGCTGCCCAGCAGCCAGCGCCGCAGCACGCGGTTGCGGATATCCCAGTCGCCGATGCCGCGCAGCTCGGCGCAGGCTGCAGCGAACTCCTTGTCAGTACCGACGTAGCGCGACCAGTTCAGGGCGAGATGCCCGGCGGTGATGCTGCCGCCGGAAACCGAATAGACCTCGCGCACGCGGTCGAGCAGGCCAGCCTCGCGCAGCGCCGTGATCACCCCGAGATGGAAGAAGGTCGCCCGCAGGCCGCCGCCCGACAAGCAAAGTGCGATGCTCTCAGGCGCGCTCTGATCGTTGCCGAATGCTTCCATGAGAAAGCTCCCCCGCGCGAGAAAGCTTACCAAACGTCACTATCTTCAACAACAACGCTTGCTGTGGCGGCTCTACGCCGTCCGCGCTTCCTGTGTCAGCGCCAGGAGGTCGCGTAGCGTCGTGATGGTCGAGCCATCGGCGACGCCGTCGATCTTCTGTGGCCGCCAATGGCGCTGGAAGGCGGCGACGACGGCCTCGAAGCGCTCGTCATAGATCCCGTCGACCGAGACGCCGTAGCCGAGCATGGCGAACATCGCCTGCAGGGCCTCGACCGGCGGGCCGGCATCGCCGCGGGCGAAGAAGCGGCCGCCCTTGATCGGCGCCGGCTCGACCCAGATGCCGACGCCGCCTTCGGCGAAGCGACGCCAGGGAAACTTCTCGCCGGGATCGATCTTGCGGCCGGGCGCGATGTCGGAATGGGCGAGCACGCGCTCGGGCGGGATTTGCCAGCGCTCGCAGATGTCGCGGCAGAGGTTCAGCGTCGCAGTAAGCTGTTCCTCCGGGAAGTCGGGAAGGCCGCCGGGATGGCCGGGATTGGCGATCTCGATGCCGATCGAGGCGGAGTTGAGATCGGTCTCGCCGGCCCAGTGCGAGGCGCCGGCATGCCAGGCGCGGCGCTCCTCGGGCACGAGCTGGAGGATGTGGCCGTTCTCGAAGACGAAGTAGTGGCAGGAAACCTGGGCGATCGGGTTGCACAGCCATTGCAGTGCCTCGCCGGTGTCGGGCATGCCGGTATAGTGCAGGATCAGCGTGTCCGGGCGGCGATCGGTTGATCCGTCGCGGAATTTGCGCTCGCCATGGTTGGGCGAGGGGAAGACCTTGGCGGCGAAGTGGCTGTCGGGCTTGGTCGTGACGCTCATGCCGGCGCAGCCAGGCGGCCAGCGAGGCCGCGCTCCTTCTGGATCGCATCCCAGGCGGCATTGATCGCGGCCAGCCGGCGCGTCGCGATGCAGATGGCCTCCTCGGGCAATCCGCGGGCGATCTCGCGATCGGGATGGTTCTCGACCACCAGAGCGCGATGCAGCTTGCGGATCTCGGCGTCGCTCATCTCGCGGCTGGCGCCGAGCACGAGATAAGGATCGTCGCGGCGGCGGACATGGCGTGCCTCGATGCGGGCGAAGCCGGCCTCGTCGATGCCGAAGATCATCGCGACGTCGTGCAGATAGTCGTGCTCGCGCTCATGGATCGCGCCGTCGGCGGCAGCGATCAGGAAAAGCCCGTCGAGCACGTCCTCGAGCAGGGCCGGCTCCTCGCGGAAGCTCTCGGCGATCTGGCTGGCATAGGCCTCGAAGCCGGCGCTGGTCTGCTTGGCGAGGTCGAACAGGCGCTCGATATGGCCCTGCTCGTCGGCTGGCACCGTGACGATGCGGCGGAAGGCAGCGACCTCGTCGCGCGTCACCACCCCGTCGGCGCGCGCCATCTTGGCGGCGAGCGCGACGAGACCCGTGGTGAAGATGAGCTGGCGGGGCGCCGGACCGAAGGGCGCTCCCTCGCGGTCGACCAGGACATGGCCGGCGAGCGCGCCGACGAGCGCTCCGAGCGGCCCGCCGAGCGCAAAGCCGAGGCCTCCGCCCCCCAATGCGCCCCAGTGGAATGATTTCATCGTTCAACCCGTCCCGGTGCAGGACGCGAAACGGTGGGAACCGGTCTTCCGCATGAAGCCCGATCTAAAGCATCGTGCCGAAAAGCGATATCCACTTTATGGACGAAAGCCGGTGCTGCGACAAAGCGGCAGCAACAAGGCGATGGATCGCCAGTCGACGTCCGGCAGGACGCATGGCGATCCATCGGATGAGAGACGTTCAGGCCTGCTCGAACGAGACGTGCTCAGCGGCAGTAGAGCCGGCCGTAGCGGTCGCGGTAGTAGCCATAGGGGCAGCCGTCGTAATAGCCGTCATC
>JAEXUU010000761.1 GCA_023452965.1 Pseudomonadota bacterium
TGCTGCGTCGTCTCCATCGCGGCGCGGAAATTCGGGAAATGGCAGACGCCCATGACGCGATGCGTCGGCAGCGTCGAGAGCTTCAACGTCGCCTCGGTGGTGATGGCGAGCGTCCCTTCAGAGCCGACCAGGAGATGCGACAGGTTCGGCCGCGGCACGATCAGTTCGTCGAGGTTATAGCCGCCGACACGGCGCTGCACTTTTGGGAAGATCGCCTCGATCGCGTCGCGATGACCATCCGCCAGCGCCAGCATCCGGGTCATAAGATCGCGCGTCCGGACCGAGGCATTGTCGCCGAGCGGCCCCTCGCCGAGCGCGAAGGCCTCGCCATCATGGAACTGCGCCCGCAGGCCGAGGACGTTGTCGACCATCTTGCCGTAGCGCAGGGAGCGCGCGCCGGAGGAGTTGTTGCCGGCCATCCCGCCGATCGTGCAGCGGCTCGCCGGCGAGGGCTCGACCGGGAAGAACAGCCCGTCCTTCTTCACATGGCTGTTGAGCGCTTCGAGCACGATGCCGGGCGCGACAGAGACGGTGCGGTTCGCCGGATCATAGTCGCGGATCGCATTGAAATGCCGGCTCATGTCGAGGATCAGCGCATCGCCGATCGGCTGGCCGTTCTGCGATGTCCCACCGCCGCGCGCGATCACCGGCACGCCGTGCTCGGCCGCGATCGTCAGCGCCGCGGCGATGTCGGCCTCGCTCTTCGGGAAGGCGACGCCCTGCGGAATGATCTGGTAGATCGAGGCGTCGGTGGCATAGCGCCCGCGGGTGAAAGCGTCGAAACGCACCTCCCCTTCCAGCGCCTGCGCGAGGCGCCGTTCCAGCCCGAGATTGCGAGAGCCCTGCTTGGTCAGGGGGGCTGCGTGGGTCATCGTTCTGCTAGCCAATTCTAATGTGAGCCGTCGTCCCGGCCGTAGCGAAGCGGAGCGCCGGGATCCATCGTAAATCCCGGCGCTCTGCGATGGATCCCGGGGCGCCGCGGTTTTGCGGCCTATCCGGGATGACTGTGGTTCTTTTCGAAGGTGGCACGACTACTCGGCGGCCTCCGCCGCCTTGCCGGCATGACGGCCGCGCGCGGTGGCGATCAGGTCCGAGACCGGCCCCCAAAGCAGCAGGATCATGGCGAGGATGACGAGCGTCGTGACCAGACCATTGGCGATGAAGACGTGCAGGCTGCCGCCGGAGCCGAGCAGCGCCTGGCGGAAGGCATCCTCCGCCCTGTCGCCGAGCACCAGCGCCAGAACCAGCGGCGCCAGCGGATAGTCGAGCTTCTTGAAGACGTAGCCGACGACGCCGAAGATCAGCATCAGCCAGATGTCGAAGATCGAGTTCGAGATCGTATAGGCGCCGATGGCGCAGACGATCAGGATCACCGGAGCGACGAAGGAGAAGGGAACGCGCATGATCGCCGCGAACAGCGGCACGGTCGCGAGCACGATGATCAGCCCGGCGAGATTGCCGAGATACATCGAGGCGATCAGCCCCCAGACGAAGTCCTTCTGCTCGACGAAGAGCATCGGCCCGGGCTGCAAGCCCCAGACCAGCAGGCCGCCGAGTAGCACCGCGGCCGTCGCCGAGCCGGGAATGCCGAGCGCCAGCATCGGCAGGAGCGCGCTGGTGCCGGCAGCATGCGCCGCCGTCTCCGGCGCCAGCACGCCCTCGATCTCGCCCTTGCCGAAGTTCTTGCCGCGCTTCGAGAAACGCTTGGCGAGCCCGTAGCCCATGAAGGAGGCGGCGATCGCGCCGCCCGGCGTCACGCCCATCCACATGCCGACCAGCGAGGAGCGGATCAGCGTCGCCCAATAGCGCGGCAGCCCGGCCCAGGTGCGCAGCACGACCATCAGGTCGATCCGCGCCTGCTTGCCCTTGAAGACCAGCCCCTCCTCGACCGTCAGCAGGATCTCGCTGACGCCGAACAGGCCGATGACGACGATCAGGAAGTCGAAACCGCGCATCAGCTCGGTCGAACCGAAGGTCATGCGCAAATCGCCGGAGATCGAATCGAGGCCGACGGCCGCGAGCAGGAAGCCGATGCAGAGCGACGCTAGGATCTTGGCGCGGTTCTCGCGGCCCATGCCGATGAAGGAGCAGAAGGTCAGGAGGAAGACGGCGAAGAACTCGGCCGGCCCGAAGCGCAGCGCGAACTGGGCGACGAGCGGCGCGACGAAGGTGATCAGGATGACGCCCGAGAGCGCCCCGATGAAGGAGGCGGTGAAGGCTGCGGTCAGCGCCTCCGCCGCCTTGCCCTGCACCGCCATCGGATAGCCGTCGAACGTGGTCGCCACCGACCAGGCCTCGCCCGGTATGTTGAACAGGATCGAGGTGATCGCGCCGCCGAACAGCGCCCCCCAGTAGATCGACGAGAGCAGGATGATCGCCGAGGTCGGGTCCATGCCGAAGGACAGCGGCAGAAGGATCGCGACGCCGTTCGGGCCGCCCAGCCCCGGCAGCACGCCGACGACGATGCCGAGGATGACCCCGATCGCCATGAAACCGATGTTCTGCCAGGACAGCGCGATCTGAAAGCCGGTGATCAGCGAGGAGAGGTCATCCATCGGCGAAACCTCAGTAGCCGAGCATGGCTTCGAGCGGGCCCTTGGGCAGGGGCACGCGGAACTGCAGCTCGAATATCCAGAAACAGGCGAGCGGCA
>JAEXUU010000809.1 GCA_023452965.1 Pseudomonadota bacterium
AGCGCATGCAGGATCGCGGCGGCGGCGGTGACGACATAGCCGTCGAGGATCACCGGGATGCGCTGCAGGCGGGCGGCGAGGATTGCGCCGCAGATCGCCGCGATCTCGCGCCCGCCGAAGCGGCGCAGCACTTCCAAGGGATCGTCGAGATGGGCTGCGTGCAGCTTCAAGCCGGCCTGGACAGCCGCGACCTTGCGCTTCAGCCCGTCATCGTCGACGCCGGTGCAGCGGCCGCACCAATCGGCAGCGCTGCCGCCATAGAGCGCCGCGAAGATCGCAGCGGCCGAGGTCGTGTTGCCGATGCCCATCTCGCCGAGGGCCAGAAGGTCGGCGCCGCCGGCGAGGGCTTCCATGCCGAAGGCCATGGTGGCCACGCAGGCGCGCTCGTCGAGCGCGTCCTCTTGCGTGAAGTCGCCGGTCGGCAGGTCGAGCGCGAGATCGAAGACCTTGAAGCCGAGATCATAGGCGGCGCAGATCTGGTTGATCGCGGCGCCACCGGCAGCAAAGTTCTCCAGCATCTGGCGCGTCACCGACTGCGGATAGGCCGAGACGCCCTGAGCGACGACGCCGTGATTGCCAGCGAAGACGCAGACGAGTGGTCGGTCGACGCGCGGCGGCGCCTTGCCCTGCCAGGCGGCGAGCCATTCGGCGATCTCCTCGAGCCGGCCGAGGCTGCCGGCCGGCTTGGTCAGATCCTTGTCGCGGGCGCTCACGGTGTTGGCGGCGGCCATGTCGGGGCCGGGCATGCCGGCGATGAGCTGGCGGATATCGTCGAAAGGCAGGCCGGAGGAAGACATCGCGTCTCGTCTCTTTGCAAACTTTTGGAATCCGGCGGCTGAGCCATCGCCGCCTGCTTGCCGCTGCTGCTATAGGCTGAGGCGAGCGAAGACAATCTGGGATATCGACGCGGAATGGCCGAAGCAGAAAGCGAGAATGCGCCTGCCGCGCCACCGGCCTGGCCGGGCTGGCTCGCCGCGACGGCCGCCTGCATCCGTTTCTATTCGCGCCTGCCGGTGCCGGAGAGGCCAGGCGAGAACGCGCATGCGACGCCCGATTTCCGGCTGCTGCCGCGTGCTTTGCCCTTTGCTGCCCTGCTGATCGCGCTGCCCGCCGCACTCATCGTGCTCGCGACCGGTCTCGCCGGGCTCGACGACCTCGTCGTCGCATCCCTCGGCGTCGCCGTGCTGGTCTTCACCACCGGCGCCTTCCATGAGGACGGGCTGGCCGACAGCGCCGACGGGTTGTTCGGTGGCTGGACGCCCGAGCGCAGGCTCGAGATCATGAAGGACAGCCGGATCGGCAGCTATGGCACGCTGGCGATCGGGATCGCACTGCTGCTGCGCGTCTCCGCGCTGGCTGCGATCCTCGATGGCGCCGGCGCCCTCGCGGCCGCAGCCGCCATTCTCGGGGCGGCCGCCTGGTCGCGCATCGAGGGCATTCGCGTGGTCGCAACGCTGCCGCCGGCACGCGTCGACGGCGCCTCGGCGGCTGTCGGCACGCCGGAACGCGCGGTGTTGCCCTTCGCTTACGGCCTCTCCGCCTGCATCGGGCTTCTGCTCGGGCTTGCCGGTAACCTGCCGCTCGCGGGCCTCCTGATCGGCATCGGCCTCTCGGCCCTGGCGAGCGGCTGGCTGATGCGCACCGCCAAGCGGCTGATCGGCGGACAGACCGGCGACATCGCCGGAGCCTGCCAGCAGTTGTCCGAGATCGCGATCTATCTCGGCATCGCGCTCGCCCTCGGCTGGAGCGGGCAGTGAGCGGCGCATCCAGCCCCTGCATCCGCATCTGCGTGATCGACCCGGCGAGCAAGCTCTGCGAGGGCTGCGGGCGCACGCTTCAGGAGATCGCCCGATGGTCGCGCCTCACCGAAACCGAGCGGCTTTCGATCATGGCGACGCTGGAAGAGCGGCTCAGCTCTCTGCGAGACGACGCAGCTCCTCGCCGCTCAACCTGAAGAAGATCTTCTCCGGCTGCGGCGATGCGCCGAGGCTTTCATAGAAGCGCAGCAGGCGGACATCGTCGCGTGCCGCCGTCCAGTCGACGCGGCCAAAGCCTCGCACCAAGGCGAGGCGCGCCAGCTCGGCCATCAGGCGCCGCCCTGCCCCGAGGCCCCGCGCGGTCTCCGCGACGTAGAGCTCCTTCAGGAAGAAGCCGGCCCGCAGGCCGGGACCAGGATAGATCGCAGCGAAGGCGGCGAAACCGACGAGCGCCTCGCCGTCTTCCGCGATCAGGAGCTCGGCTCCGGCCGGGCGGTCGGCAAGCCCCGCCCGGATCTCGGCATCCGACGGACAGGGCACGCGATAATGCGCCTGCATCTCGGCCATCAGCCGGGCGAGTGCAGGATGATCGGCTTCGGTGCCTGCGCGGATCGAAAGCACGGCTCCTCCTCCGATCAGAAGACCAGCGACCAGAAGAAGCGGGCGCAGACCAGGAGGAGGAAGATGCCGAAGGCGACTTCGAGCTTGCGCTTCGACAGACGATGCGCCTGGCGTGCGCCGATAGGGGCCGTCCAGATCGAGGTCGGGATGAAGAGCAGGAAGCCGATCAGCGAGACATATCCGAGCGAGAGCGGCGGCAGCAGGTCCATCTTCGGCCAGCCGGCATAGATGTAGCCGAGCGCACCGGGGATCGAGATCAGCACGCCGAGGCCGGATGAGGTCGCGACGGCCTGATGGATCGGGCGGCCATAAAAGGTCATGAACAGGCTGGAGAGCTGGCCGCCGCCGATGCCCATCAGCGCCGAAAGCACGCCGATGACCAGGCCATAGATCCGCATCAGGAAGGGCCCGGGCATGTCGTCGCCGAGCTTGCAGCGGTCGGAGGCGAAGAGCAGGCGCATGGCGCTGGCGAAGGCGACCACCACGAAGACCGCCTTGAACACGTCCGGCGAAGCATAGCGCGCAACCAGACTGCCGAGACCGACGCCGAGCACCACGGGCAGAGCCCAGATCCTGATGATAGAGGTATCGACCAGACCCTTGGCCCGGTGCGCATTGAAGGAGCGGATCGAGGTCGGGATGATGACGGCGAGCGAGGTTCCGACGACGAGGGGCATGCGCACCTCCTCGGGCACGCCGATGACCCGGAAGACCTCGTAGAGCACCGGCACGATGACCGCCCCACCACCGACGCCGAAAAGGCCGGCGAGCAGGCCGGTGACGGCCCCCGCGGCGATCAGCGAGACGGCGAGAAAAATCAGGTCGTTGATGGGAATGCCGGCAATCATAATGTTTCCGAATACGGGAAGGTGGGGCTGCTCTTAGGGATTCGCCGGGAAAGGGCAAGGTTGGTGCGGCAGGGCCGCCATGCGCGCAGACACAGCCATGGCCCGGCGGAGCAAGAACCGCGCCGTCGGCGCGCCGGCTCGACGGCAGTGGGACGGCAAGCGGGCAGAGCGAGACGCGGCGAAGGGAGGTCGCGCTTCTCGGCAAGTGCGTAACTGTTACGAACTTGCCGGCCGCCGCCGCGTGCTTTCAGTCTCTTGATCCCGAGCGCGAGCGTCAGAAGCTATGACGAGACAGGGCCTCCGCTCACGGTTCCGATCAATGCGCGAGGTTTCTCCATGCCCCCGAAGCAGGACGTCTCCGGCACGAACCCATCTCTCGACAGGCGCAGCATCCTTCTGGGCGGAACCGCCCTGGCTGCGGCGGCATCCTATCTCTCGGCGGACGTCAAGCCGGCCCAGGCGCAGCAGCCGACAGCCCCGGCCGCCGGGCGCAAGCCGAACATCCTCGTGATCTTCGGCGACGATATCGGCGTTCCCCAGATCAGCGCCTATACAATGGGGATGATGGGCTACCGCACGCCCAATATCGATCGCATCGCCAAGGAAGGCGCGATCTTCACCGACGCCTATGGCCAGCAGAGCTGCACCGCCGGTCGCGCCTCCTTCATCCTCGGGCAGGAACCTTTCCGTACCGGCCTGCTCACCATCGGCATGCCGGGCGATCCGCATGGCATCCAGGATTGGATGCCGACGATCGCCGATGCCCTGAAGACCGCCGGCTACGCCACCGGCCAGTTCGGCAAGAACCATCTCGGCGACCGGGACGAGCATCTCCCGACGCGGCACGGCTTCGACGAGTTCTTCGGCAATCTCTACCATCTCAATGCCGAGGAGGAGCCGGAAGGCTACTTCTATCCGAAGGACCCGAATTTCCGCAGGCAGTTCGGCCCGCGCGGCGTGCTCAAGACCTCGGCGGACGGCAAGATCGAGGATACCGGCCCGCTCAACACCAAGCGCATGCCGACGATCGACGAGGAATTCCTGGCCGGCGCCAAGGATTTCATCGACCGTCAGGCCAAGGCGAACAAGCCGTTCTTCTGCTGGTTCAACTCGACGCGCATGCACGTCTTCACCCATCTGAAGGCGGAATCGTTGGGCAAAACCGGCAAGGGCATCCATGCCGACGGCATGGTCGA
Source organism: Pseudomonadota bacterium (assembly GCA_023452965.1). The sequence goes on from JAEXUU010000809.1 coordinate 4,423, forward strand.
GCATGACGGCCATGTCGGGCAGTTGCTCAAGCAGCTCGACGATCTCGGCATTACCGACAACACCATCGTGCTCTACACCACGGACAACGGCGCGGAGATCGCGCTCTGGCCAGACGGCGCCATGACACCGTTCCGGGGCGAGAAGGGCACCACATGGGAAGGCGGTTTCCGTATCCCGATGATGGTGCGCTGGCCGGGCGTGGTGAAGCCCGCGACGGAGGTCAACGAGCCGATCGCACTGATCGACTGGTTCCCGACCTTCTGCGCTGCGGCCGGGCTTGGAGATGTCAAGGAGAAGATGAAGACCGGATTCCAAGCGGGGTCGAAGAGCTTCAAGGTTCATCTCGACGGCTACAATTTCATGCCCTTCCTCAAGGGCGAGACGAAGGAGCCTCCGCGAGACACCGTCTTCTACTTCGATCAGGGTGGCAATTTGAACGCCATCCGATGGAACGATTGGAAGGTCAGCTTCGCCGTCGCCAGCGAGGGAAACATCGCAACAGCGACGCGCGAGGTTCCATCCTGGGCCAACATCACCAACCTACGGATGGATCCCTATGAGCGCGGCACCAAGGAAGGCGGCGAAGCCATGAAGTTCTTCGCCCAGCAGATGTGGCTGCTCGTGCCGATCCAGGCCAAGGTGAAGGAGTTCTTCTCGGACTTCGCCGAGTATCCTTTCCAGACCGGCAGTTCGCTGAACGCATCCGGCATCAATTACGGCCTGCTGCAGCAGCAGGCCGCAATGAAGCGGCTGGGCGAGCTGGAACGGTTGAGGCCACGCTAGAGCAGGCTTAGACCCGCCGGCACCGTCATTCCGGACAGGCCGCAAGAGGCGCAACTCCGGAGTGACGATCCGGCGGATCGAAAGCCGCTAGTCGGCGACACCCTCGCGGCCGGCGATCGTCATGCAGGTCGCCGTCATCATAGCGCAGAGCTTGCGCGCCCCGCCCGAGACCGCGAAGACCTCGGCGGTGGCGAGCGTCAGCGTGCGACCGGCCTTCACCACCTTGCCGAGCGCCTGCAATTCCTCGCCGGTGGCGGGCGCCAGCAGGTTGATCTTGAACTCTGCCGTGAGGATGCCGGCTCCGGCCGGCATCGCGGTCACGGCGGCATAGCCGGCGGCGCTGTCGGCGATGGTCGAGACCGCGCCGGCATGGACGAAGCCGTGCTGCTGGCAAAGATGGGCTGAAACCGGCAGGGCGATCTCGACCTCGCCCGGCGCGACGCGGACCAGCCGGGCGCCGAGCGTCGTCATGAAAGCCTGCTTGGCGAAGCTCGTTTCGATCCTGGCGACCAGCGCGGGATCGACGGCGGCGGCTTCCTGACTCATCGGCGGGATCTCGTTCATTCGGCGGCAATCGAGGAGGGCGCCTCGCGCTCGACATGGGCGATGGCGGCGCGCAGATCGGCGAGGCCGGCGCCGGCGGCGACGCAATGCTCGGCGAGATGGCACCGGAACAGGCGCGAGCCACGCCGGCCGGGAAAGAGCCCGACGAGATGGCGGGTGAAGGCGTGCAGGCGCCCGCCCCGCTCGAGATGCGCGGCGATGAAGGGCTCCAGCGCCTCCAGCATCTCGAAGGCGTCGGCGACCGGCGCCGCCTCGCCGAACAGCAGCGGGTCGACGGAAAGCAGCACTTCCGGATTCTGATACGCCTCGCGGCCGAGCATGACGCCGTCGACATGATCGAGATGCGGCAGCCATTCGGCGGGCGCCCGGATGCCGCCGTTGAGCGAGACCGGCAGGTCGGGATTGGCGGCCTTGAGACGATAGGCCCGCTCATAGTCGAGCGGCGGGATCTCGCGGTTCTCCTTGGGCGAAAGTCCCTGCAGCCAGGCCTTGCGGGCGTGCACGATCAGCGCATCGACGCCCGCGGCGCGGACGGTCGCGGTCAGGGCGTCGAGCGCGACTTCCGGGTCCTGATCGTCGACGCCGATCCGGCACTTCACGGTGACGGGGATCGAAACCGCCGCCTTCATCGCCGCGACGCAGGCCCCGACCAAGTCGGGCTCGCGCATCAGGCAGGCGCCGAAGGCCCCGCCCTGGACGCGATCGGAGGGGCAGCCGCAATTCAGGTTGATCTCGTCATAGCCGAAATCGGCGCCGATCTTCGCCGCCTCGGCCAGCAGGGCGGGATCATTGCCGCCGAGCTGCAGCGCGACCGGATGCTCGACCGCGTCGAAGCCGATCAGCCGCTGCCGGTCGCCGCGGATCACGGCCTGCGCCGTCACCATCTCCGTGTACAGAAGGGCGCGACGCGACATCAGGCGATGGACCACCCGGCAATACCGGTCAGTCCAGTCCATCATCGGCGCCACGGAAAACCTAATGTACTGATATTTCGTCATATTTTACCTTGAAACCGGCATATGCGCACGGAGCGCGCAGGGTTCCCTGCCAGCCATCCTTAAGCCGGCCTCTAAGCTTCAGCGGCTCTACTAACCCAAAATCCGGCTTTTGATGAGCCCGGACAACAAACAACCCGGCGAGGGCCGGGTTGCATGGTCGGCATCGCTGCCAAAGGAAACTCCGAAAGCCGCCGCCTCAGGCGAGTTCCGCGGCGCCGATCCGGTTGAGCAGTTCAAGCCGATGCGCCGGGTCGGCAGCGCCGGGAGCGAGCGCCTGCTCGATCAGCCCGGTGAGCTGCTGCAACGCCCCCTCCGCGACGTCGAGCGGCAGCGGGCGACGGTCATAGGCTTCGGCGAAACGGCCGGCGAGATCGGCGAGCAGGCGCAATAGCGCGGCATGCTCGGGCTCGGCGGCGCGCAATTCGAGGGCGCGGCCCTGGAATTCGAGATAGGTATTCATGCTGCCCTTCTGCTGGAGCAGCCAGTTCAACAGCTCGTTCATCATCCTCTCCGGGTAGGCGGCCGTCCGACCTTGCGGCGGCCGATCGTTCAGGCCCGCGCCTTTCCGGCGGGCTTCGGGCGCGACGGGGCCGTCATCGCCTCGATCTTCAGGAGTTCGTCGAGCTCGGCCCGGCTGAGCAGGCCTTCGTCGAGCACGATCTCGGCAACCTTGCGCTTCTCGGCGAGGGCGCGGCGCGCCACCCGCGACGACGCCTCGTAGCCGAGCCGCGGTCCGAGCGCCGTGACGAGGCCGATCGAATCCTCGACCAGCGCCAGGCAGCGCTCGCGATCGGCCTCGATGCCGGTGACGCAACGCGTCGTCAGCGTCGTCACCGCGGCGGTGAGATGGCGCAGCGAGGAGAGCAGGCAATAGCCGATGGTCGGCGCGAAGGCGTTGCGCTGGAGCGGGCCGCCCTCGGCGCAGAGCGTCACGGTGAGATCGTGGCCGATGACGAGATAGGCGACCTGGTTGACCACTTCCGGGATCACCGGGTTGACCTTGCCCGGCATGATCGAGGAGCCGGCCTGGACCGCCGGCAGCCGGATCTCGCTGAAGCCGGCGCGCGGGCCGCTGGAGAGCAGGCGCAGATCGTTGCAGATCTTGGAGAGCTTGACCGCGACGCGCTTCAGCACGCCGGAGAACAGCACGAAGGCGCCCATATCCGAGGTCGCCTCGATCAGGTTCGTCGCCGGCACCATGGGCTGGCGGGCGGCGCGGGCCAGCTCCTCGATGGCGAGGGAAGCATAGCGGGCGTCGGCGGTGATGCCGGTGCCGATCGCGGTCGCGCCGAGATTGACCTCGCGGAACAGGGCCGCCGCCTCGCGCAGCCGCGAGACATCCTCCTTGATCGTGGCGAAGAAGGCGTCGAACTCCTGGCCGAGCGTCATCGGCACGGCGTCCTGGAGCTGGGTGCGGCCGATCTTCAGCACATCGGCGAACTCGACCGCCTTGGCCTTGAAGGCGAAGGCGAGCTCGTCGAGCGCCGCGATCATCGGCTCGGTGGCGAAGATCACGGCGAGGCGCAGCGCCGTCGGATAGGCGTCGTTGGTGGACTGCGCCATGTTGACGTCGTCATTCGGATGGAGCGCGGCGTAGTCGCCCCTGGCCTTGCCCATCAGCTCGAGCGCGACGTTGGCGATGACCTCGTTGGCGTTCATGTTGGTCGAGGTCCCGGCCCCGCCCTGCACGGCATCGACGACGAACTGGTCGTGGAAGCGGCCTTCGAGCGCGATCAGATCGCAGGCACGCTCGATCGCCTCGGCCTTCGCGGCAGGAAGATTGCCGAGGCGGCGATTGGCGCGCGCCGCCGCCTGCTTGACCAGGGCCAATGCCCGCACGAACTCCGGGAAATGCCCGACCGGCACGCCGGTGATCGGGAAATTGCCGACGGCACGCAGCGTGTGCACGCCCCAATAGGCGTCGGCCGGCACATCGGCATCGCCGAGCAGATCATGCTCGCGCCGCGTCCTGATTTCGGCCAGCGCAATGGTCTGCGTCGTTGCGAGCTGAACACTGTCGGCCTGCGGCGGTGCGGTGATCGGCGTTGCTGCTGCGAGATCGGCCATGGTGGAATCCTCGCGGGATTTGGGCTTCATCGCAGGCTCCTTCCGGATCAGACGCGCGGCGAAAGGCTGACGCGGCCGCCATGGCGCGTCGACCAGGCGACGGGGTCGGCAAGGAAGCGCTCGATCTCGGCGCGATCCTCGGCGGCGAGTTCCTGGCCTGCATCGGCGCGCAGCACATCGGCCCAGGTGGCGAGCGGGTGCAGGGAAAGCCCGGCCTCCTGCAAGCGCTCGCCGGCGCCCGGAAAGACGTCGTGGTAGAAAATCGTCAGGACGGGCTCGACGCTGGCGCCGGCCGAGCGCAGGCCGCGGGCGAAACCGAGCTTGCTGCCGCCATCGGTGGTCAGATCGTCGACAAGGAGCACGCGCAGCCCGTCGACCGGCCCGCCCTCGACCTGGGCGTTACGGCCGACGCCGAGCGGGCGCTTACGAACATAGCGCAGCTTCAGCCCGGTGCGGTCGGCGAACCAGGAAGCGAAGGGGATGCCGGCGGTCTCGGCGCCGGCGACGGCATCGAAGCTGCCGGCGGGAAAGGCCGCCTCGGCATAGCGGACGGCGAGATCGGTGACGGCGCGGCGCAATTGCGGGTCGCCGAGCAGCAGGCGAACGTCGACATAGACCGGGCTCGCCCAGCCGGCCGCGAGCACATAGGGCTGCTGGCGGCTGACATGGATGGCGCCCGCCCGGAACAGCAGCCGGGCGACCGCCTCGCCGATCTCGCCGGCGCTCACGGGCGGACCTCGCCGATCGACCAGGGCAGGTTCTCGGCGCCGCGGAAGATCACGACTTCGCTGTCCTCGACTTCGACGGCCGCGAGCGCCCGGCTCGGCTTGCGCTCCAGGGTGATCGTGCCCTCGTTCAGCGGCAGGCCGTAGAAGCGCGCGCCATTCTCCGACGCGAAGGCCTCGAAGCGGTCGAGCGCGCCGGCCTCGTCGAAAACCTGGACATAGGTCTGCAGCGCGGTGGCGCCGCCGAAGACGCCGGCCGAGCAGCACTCGGCCTGCTTGGCGCCGCGCAGATGCGGAGCAGTGTCGGTGCCGATGAAGAAGCAGCTATCGCCGGAGGTGACGGCCTCGCAGAGGGCGAGCCGGTGGCTCTCGCGCTTGGCGACCGGCAGGCAGTAGAGATGCGGGCGCAGGCCGCCCTGGAAGAGCGTGGTGCGGTTGATGACCAGATGGTGCGGGGTGATCGTGCCGGCGGCGCGCCCGGCATGGGCCCGGACGATCGCGACCGTCTCGGCTGTGGTGACATGCTCGATCACGACCTTGAGGCCGGGATGGCGCTTCAGAAGGGGCAGCATCTCCTGCTCCATGAACACGGCCTCGCGGTCGAAGATGTCGACCTCGGGGGCGGTCGCCTCGCCATGGACGAGGACCGGCATGCCGATCTTCTCCATGCGCTCCAGCACCGGAGCGAGCTTGGGAATATTCGTGACGCCGTGATGGGCATTGGTGGTGGCGCCGGCCGGATAGAGCTTGGCGGCGGCCCAGACACCCTCCCGGAAGCCGCGCTCGATCTCGTCCGGCACGGTGGTGTCGGT
>JAEXUU010000823.1 GCA_023452965.1 Pseudomonadota bacterium
GGGCGGCATCGTGCTCGACCTTTCCGGCTTCAACAAGGTGACCAGCATCGAGGCCGGGCGCTATGTCGCCGAGCCCGGCGCCGTATTGGCCAAGATCGACCAGGAGACGCGCGCCCACTCCCGCCAGGAGATCAGGCTGCACCCCTCGACCTATCACACCGCCTCGGTCGGCGGCTTCATCGCCGGCGGCTCCGGCGGCGTCGGCTCGATCAAATGGGGCGGCCTGCGCGACTGGGGCAACATCATCCGCCTGCGCGTCGCGACCATGGAGGCGCAGCCGCGCATCCTCGAGCTGCAGGGCGAGGATCTGCACAAGGTCTCGCACGCCTATGGCACCAACGGCATCATTACCGAGGTCGAGATGCCGCTCGGGCCGGCCTATAACTGGGTCGACGTCATCATCGGCTTCGACAGCCTGCGCGGCGCCACCGAGTTCGCCAATTCGCTCGGTGAGCAGGACGGGCTGGCGCTGAAGGAACTCGCCGTCGTCGCGGCTCCGGCGCCGCACGACTACTTCCTGCGCCATCGCAAGTTCCTGCCGCGCGACAGCCACTGCGTCATCGTCATGGTCGCGGATTTTGCGGTGGAATCGACGCTGGCCTACGCCCGCCGCTTCCGCGGCGCGGGACTTTTGCTGCGCGCGGACAAGCTGCCGCCGGAGGAGGCGAAGGGTCTGCCGCCTTCCTTCGAGCTGGCCTGGAACCACACCACCTTGCGGGCGCTCAGGGTCGATCCGTCGATCACCTATCTGCAGGTGCTCTACCCCTTCCCCAACCAGGTCGAGCTGGTCGAGAAGATCCATCAGCGTTTCGGCGACGAGCTGACCTGCCATCTCGAATTCGTCCGTTTCGACGGCAAGATCACCTGCTTCGGCCTGCCGCTCGTCCGCTTCACCACCGAGGAGCGGCTGGAGGAGATCATGGCGATCCACGAGGAGATGGGCGCGCCGATCTTCAACCCGCATCGCTACACGCTGGAAGAGGGCGGCATGAAGCAGACTGACGAGGTCCAGCTCGCCTTCAAGCGCGAGGCCGACCCGCAGGGCCTGCTCAACCCCGGCAAGATGGTCGCCTGGGAAGACCCGGCCTATGACTTCCGCGCCGGCAAGACCTTCCTGTTCCGCAGCCTGGGTGAAGCGGCCGGCGGCTGAGCATGCGCGTCCTCGTCGTCTACGCGCATCCCAATCCCGAGAGTTTCGGCGCGGCATTGCACGCCGCTGCCGTCGACGGGCTGCGCCGACATGGCCATGAGGTAGACGATTGCGACCTCTATGCCGAGGGCTTCGAGCCGGTGCTGAGCCGGCAGGAGCGTCTCGACTACCTCGATCCCGCGAAAAATGGCCGCTCGGTTGCCGGCTATGTCGAGCGGCTGCGCGCGGCCGAAGCATTGGTGCTGTGCTTCCCGGTCTGGAATTTTGGCTACCCGGCGATGCTGAAAGGCTATTTCGACCGGGTCTTCCTGCCGGGCGTCTCGTTCAAGCTGGTGGAAGGGCAGGCACAGCCCAGCCTCTGGAATATTCGCCGGCTTGCCGCAGTCACCACCTATGGCGGCTCGCGCTGGCGGGCGATGCTGATGGGGGACCCGCCGCGCAAGCTGGTCTGCCGCTCGCTGCGGGCGGTCTGCCATCCCACGGCCCGCCTCAGCTACCAGGCGCATTACGACATGAACCGCTCGACTCCGGACAGCCGCGAGCGCTTTCTGCGCAGAATTCAGGGAATGACCGCGCAATTTTAGGTGAGCGTCGAAAGACTGTCATTTGCCTGTCATGATCGCAGGCGATTGCAGAGCCGGCGAAAAGGATGAGCAATCTTTTCGGGGGGCCGGCTCATGACCAAGACGATCGAGAAAAGCGTCGGCCGGGCCTTGCTGGTCGCAGCCCGGCTGCACAGGGCCCGGATGGGCGAGCGGCTCAACGCGCTCGGGCTCTTTCCCGGCCAGGAGCAGGCGCTGAAGGCGCTGCAGACCGCCCCAATGACGATGGGTGAACTCGCCAGTCTGCTGCGGGTCAAGCCGCCGACGGTTTCCAAGACGATCGGCCGGCTGTCGCTGCAGGGTCTCGTCAGCCGCGAGGGTGGAGGCCGCGATGGCCGGCTCGTCCAGGTCGCGCTGACCGAACATGGCCAGAGGACTGCCGCGGCGCTCGACGCGGTCTGGAACCAGGTCGAGGACGAACTGCTCGAGAAGCTCGATTCCAAGGAGCGCAAGCAGTTGCGCAAGCTCTTGCGCAAGGTCGCCAAGGGGCTTTCGCAGGCCGGCGCCGAGCTCGACGATCCCGAAGAGGACGTGGACGACGCGGCCTAACCTGGCCGGACGCTTCTGCGGCATGGCGTGCATGCGCCACCGGGCTGGTCTCAGTCTTTAAATCGGTTCATTGATCTCTGGCCATTCCCCCAGAGCATGACGAGACGCCTCGCTTGTCGGCCGCACCTGCTCCGCACCCGGACACAAGCCGGAATCGCCTGACTGCCATCTTGCTGATGTGCGCGGCAGTTCTGTGCTTTTCGCTGCTCGACGCCTCGGCGAAGTGGCTCGGGAGCTCGATGCACACCGGGCAGGTCGTCTCGGCGCGCTACATCATCAGCGTGGCGCTGGTCTCGATCATCCTCAATCCCTGGTCGCGGCCCGGCATCGTCAAGACGAGCCGGCCATGGCTGCAGGGCATCCGCTCGCTGCTGTTGCTGACTTCGACCGCGCTGAACTTCTTCGCGCTGAAGTACCTGCAATTGGCCGAGCCGGTCTCGATCATGTTCGCGACGCCGTTCCTGGTCGCGCTGCTGGCCGGGCCGATCCTCGGCGAATGGGCCGGGCCGCGCCGGCTTATTGCGATCGCGGTGGGCTTCGTCGGCGTGCTGGTGATCACCCGTCCCGGGCTCGGCGGTCTGCACCCTGCAGCGTTGCTGACCGTCTGCGGCTGCTTCTGCTACGCCTTCTACAGCATATCGACGCGGATGCTCGCCGCCAGCGACTCCCCGCAGACGACGATGTTCTATTCCGGCATGGTCGGCGCGGTGGTGATGGTGCCGCTCGTCCCGCTGTTCTGGTCCTGGCCGGCCGACGGGCTGAGCTGGCTCCTGATGCTCAGCACCGGGCTTTTCGGCGCCCTCGGTCACTCGCAGCTGATCCTGGCGCATCAGCGCGCGCCGGCGAGCATGCTCTCGCCCTTCAACTATTCGCAGATCGTCTGGATGGTCGCGCTCGGCTGGTTCGTCTTCGGCCAGATCCCCGACCGCTACACCTTTATCGGCGCCAGCATCGTCATCGCCTCGGGCCTCTATCTGCTCTA
>JAEXUU010000859.1 GCA_023452965.1 Pseudomonadota bacterium
CGACGTTGGCGTCGGGCAGCTTGCCCATGTCATCGGCCGACAGAACGTTGACCACGCCGGCGGCGCGACGTTGGGCCGAGATGGCGTTGGCGGTGCCCAGACGCTGACCGGTCACCACGACTTCGCCGACGACGGTCGGCTGGGCTTGATCTTCTTCGGAAGAGGCGGCGACGACTGCGCCCGAAACGGCCCAGGCCAGGGCCAGGGCGCTGACGCCCGCGATGCGGTTCGCCGTGCGTGGTGCAACGGCGGCGGAATGAAACGACATTGGTGATCCCCACCCAGAGTCCAGAAATCTTGGCTGGGGGAGGGCGCTGCTCGGGCCGTCCCCCGTCCGCATCAGCGGACGAGGGCGGGGTAGCCGCAAGCTAAACTGGTGTAAACCAGTTGCTTTGATCTACACAAAACATTCACGATTAGAATGTTTGCATATATGAGTATTGTTATCCGATCTCGGATGTATTCGCGTTAATATTTCAACGCCGCCTGGATGATGATGATATAATGCGAGACATCAGGCGTAATCACGCCGGGCTGCTTGCCCTGGTCGTCGTAGCGACGCAGGCGAAGGGCCTCCTTGAAAAACGGGTGCGCCTCAAAGGCAGTGCATTCCGCCCTGTTGAACGGGCCGCCCTGAAGACTCAGGCTCAGGGCCGATGCGCCGCTCAGGCCCTCAAGATAGCCCGGCTCAACGGCGCACAGATAGCGTTTGGCGGCGACGTGCAAGGCGATCGGGGCTGTCACCGATTCAGGAAACCATTGAGATAGAAAGGCTTCGCCCAGCTTTTCGTGAGCGGCGTCATAGCCGTGATCCTCGGCCGCATCGCCCGCGCCTTCAAGGAACTGCCCCACGTCATGCAGCAGGGCTGCTGCGATCATGGCCGGAGTGTCGCCGGCGTCTTCCGCCAGCTTGGCGCACTGCAGCATATGCTCGCGCTGATTGACGTGCTCGCCGTAGCGGCTTTCGCCATGGCGGTCGAAGAGGTCGGTAATCTGCTTCACAGGCGTAGCCCTCGCCGTCGACCAGAGGTCGCAAACGGCTGATCAGTTGTTGTGGAGTGTTTCTGCGCCCGCCCAGTCATCAAACAGTCATGGCGAGCCCTTATTGGTCTAGACCACAAAATCGTCTTCAGCAAGACCACGGACAGATTGTCATGAACCGCACGCTCATCGCCGCCCTGCTGGCTTCGGCCTGCCTGATCCCGACTGGCGTTCAGGCGATGCAGGGCCAGGCCTGGGACTTCACGCCGCGCTATGAATTGCCGCGCGGCGCCGGGCCGCAGCGTACGGACACGCCGTCGCCGACAGCGAATCCGACCCCGTCCGCGACCGCCATGCGGTTCAACGACATGGTGCCGACGGAGCGCCGAACCCTGGAAGCGGCTTTTGATTCCAGACGCGATTTCACCGTCGAGATGTGGATTCTGGACCATGTGAATCAGCCGGTCGCGGCTGTCCTGACGCCGGACGGCGCGAGCGACGCGGCGCCCTGGCTGCTGTCTTATCGCGACGGCCAGGCTTCGTTCGGCCCGGCGGGCGCGGCCATGGTCGACGCCCCCGACTACAAAGACGTCTGGCGTCACGTCGTGGGGGTGCGTCAGGGCGACACCTGGCGTCTTTACGTCAACGGCGCCCTCGCTGGATCGACGTCGGCGCGCATGACCGGCGCCTCGGAGAGTTCACTGGCGCTGACGGCCTATCTGGAGGCCGAGCCCTATATGTCCCTGCCGGACCTGGTACGCGGCGCAGCCGTGCATGACCGCGCCCTCAGCGCCGCAGAGGGCGAAGCCGCCTTCGCCGGCCGCGCCGCCCTGGTCGACCAGGGCCGGCTGAACGCGGAGACCTTCCACTTCACCCAGCCGCCTTATCTGAACGCCCCGACGACGCAGGACGTCCAGCTGTCGTGGGAGACGGATCGTCCAGCCCGCTTCACCGTCGCCTGGGGCGAGACGGAGGCTCAGATGCGTCGCATCGAGGTTCCCACCGCCGAAGAGGGCCGTCTGGGCGGCGCGACGCTGGACGGCCTGAAGGCCGACACGCCCTATTTCTATCGCGTCACGGCCTCGACCGAGGATGGGCGGACGCTGGACTCCGGTCTGTTGTCGTTCCGTTCGGCGCCGCTGCCCGGCGCGCCCTTCGTCATCGCCGTCTCGGCCGATACCGAGGCGCGGCCCCACATCAATAACCGCATGAGTCAGTTGATCTGGGAGGAGCGTCCGAATCTGCTGCTGCTGGCCGGCGACCTGACTGACGGCGGCGACATCGAGCGTCGCTATCAATGGACGCACGAGTATTTCCTGGGCATGGGCGGTCTGTTCGGGCGCGTGCCGGTCATCACCGCCCCCGGCAACGGCGAGGGCGAGCAGCACTGGTTCCGGCGCTATCACCGCCAGCCGGGCGCAGAGGCCTATTTCAGCCACCGCTACGGTGACGTCGAGTTCTTCGTTCTCGACAGCAATCTGGAGGACAGTGAGGAGCGGAACCCCGGCTTCCGGGTACGCCAGGCCGCCTGGCTGGAGCAGGCTCTGGCTCGCTCCACCGCCCGCTGGAAGATCGCCATGCACCACCATGACGTCTTCACCAGCGATGAAGACGATCACGGCGACAGCTGGGCCGCCCGCTCAACCTACGGCAGCGAGACGATGCAGCGCGAATTCACCTCGATCTTCGAACGCCATGGCGTGGATCTGGTCATCTACGGCCACCTGCATGCCTATGAGCGCACCTGGCCGATGACGCAGGGCGCGGTCGATCTCGAAAACGGCGTCACCTATGTTCAAGTCGGCGGCATGGGCGGCAATCTGGAAGACTTCGCGCCGAACAAGCCAGCCTTCAGCGCCAAGACCGCCCGAACGCACCACTACGTCATGCTGCGCGGGGCAGGAGATCGGATTGAGGTCGAGATGATCGATATCGAAGGCCGTTCGCGGGATCGTTTCACCCTGACGAAGTAGGCGGTTTATCGCTTCGTCTGATTTCGAAAGGCGTCCGGAT
>JAEXUU010000114.1 GCA_023452965.1 Pseudomonadota bacterium
CGCAGACCGGCCTCGCCGACATCGTCTCGGGCACCGCCGGCGTGGTGCGCGCCGCCCTGCAGGACGAAGGGACGGGACTGTTCTTCCTGCCGCGCCGCGGCCCGACCACCGCGATCACCGGGACGAAGATCAGCCGGGAGTTCTTCGGCGCCGCGAGGCGCTTCGGGCCGATCATCGTCGACGGGGCCGCGCTCGGCAGCGACGAGCTGACCCTGCACTTCGCCGAAGCGGTCGACGACATCGTGCTGGTGCTGCGCGAGGGCGAGGTCGGCCGCGGCGACATCGAACGCGCGGCAGAGGCGCTCGGGCCCCAGGCCGGCAAGATCCGCGGCTTCGTCGTCAATCAGGCCTGAGGCGGGGCGGGCCGGCGGCCCTCAGTTCTTGTCGGGCACGCGGTACTGCTCGTCCTGGACACCGAATTCGGTGCCGAGCCGGCCGAGCGCGACCTGGGCGTGATAGAGGCCGATGGTCAGCGAGCGGGTGTCGAGGCCGAGCATCAGCCCGCGCAGCGGCGAGGCGGCGAGCAGCATCAGGCTCTTGGCGAGCACCCGCACGCGCCCCGCCCTGCCGGGCTGGCTGCGCCGCTCGATCCGCGCCGAGATCGCGCCGTTGCGGTAGCCGCGCGCCCTGATCCAGTCGGCCTCGGTGCGCCGCGCCGGCATGGTCTCGCGCTGCGCCGCCTCCTGCACCCACCAGAAGCGGAAGCCGGCGGCCATCGCCCTCCTGAAGAAATCGCTGTCGCCGCCACCGGTGAAGTCGAAGCTCTCGTCGAGATAGGGGAAGCCGAGGGTGTCGAGCACTTCGCGCCGGATCAGGTAGTTGGCGCTCGAATAGAGCATCGGGACCGGCCCCGATGCCGTGTAGTGCGAGCGGAAGACCGGGTGGGCCCCCAGCCAGGCGCGGGTCGGATCCTCGAAGCGCGGCGTCACCGACCCCCCGAACAGTTCGGCCGGCGCGCTCGCTGCGGCCTGGAGGAAGGCGGCGAGCCAGCCGGGCTCGGCCTCCTCGTCGTCGTCGATGCCGGCGATATGGCGCAGCGCCGGCAGCCGCGTCAGCGCGCAGCGCCAGGCGGCGTTGTAGGCCTTGCAGTTGCCCTGGCGCGGCTCGACGATGACCAGCCCCTCGAACAGCCCCTCGGCGAACAGCTCGCAGGCGCGCTCGGCGCCGGCGCGCTCTCCGCCCTCGTTCTCGACGACGATCACCGCGAACGGGCCGGCGCCGCGCTGCGCCGCCAGCGAGCGCAAGGTGCGCTCCAGCATGTCGGGCCGCCGGAAGGTCGGAACGCAGACCACGGTTTCGACATGGGCCAGGATCTCCGGCGCCGACTGCGCCACGATCTCGAAGGTTTCGGGCGGGCCTAAACCCGGCCGCTCCGCCAGTGCCTGCTGCATCATGCGATCTTCCTCGCCCCGGCAAGAACCGATGAACGGCTCACGGGACTTCCATTGTCGTCACGGCATCGCAGCCGATTCGCTTTAAGGTTCCGTATGCACGGCACCGATCAGCCTCGCCTCGTCGATCACATGCCGTTGAGGTTACCACCCGAGCGGACTTGACCCGGCGGCCGGCCTGCCCCCTTTCTCGGCCACGATCCCAGGATGCGGAAACCCGTGCGCCTTGCCTTCCTCACCACGCTGATCCCCGTCGCACGGCCCGATACCGGCTTCGAGATCGCCAATGCCGCCATCCTCGACGCGCTGCGCGCCGCCGGCCATGAGGTCACCGCCTTCGGCTTCGTGCGGCCGGGCGAGGTGCCGGCCGATCCTGACGGCGCCGTGGTGATCGACGCGGTCGATGTCGAGAACGCCGTCGTCTCGAAGGGGCGCAAGCTGCAATGGCTGGGCAGCGCGCTCGCCGCCTCGCTGCCGGTCGCCTGCGCCAAGCTCAGGCTGGCGGGGCGCGGACGCTTCGTCGAGGCGGTCAAGGCGCGCGGCCCGTTCGACGCCATCGTGCTCAATTCCGTGATGCTGCCCGGCGCCTTTCCGGAGCTGACCGGGCTCGGCCCCTGCGTGCTCGTCGAGCACAATATCGAGCATGTCTCGGCACAGCAGAATGCCGAGCACGCCCGCAGCCCGCTGATGCGGGCGCTGTTCGCGCGCGAGGCGCATCTGCTCGAAAAGGTCGAGCGCCGGCTCTGGCACGAGGCCCGCTTCGTCTGGACGCTGGCCGAGGAGGATCGCGCCGCGCTCGGCCCGGAGCTGGCCGGAAAATCGGCCGTGCTGCCGCTGGTTTCGGGCGCAGAGATCGAGCCCTCGAGCATCCAGCCGGTCGCGCCAGCCCATGATGTCGGCCTGATCGGCACCTGGACCTGGGTGCCGAACTTCACCGGGCTCGACTGGTTCCTGCGCGAGGTCTGCCCGCTTCTGCCGGCCGATTTCGAGATCGCGGTCGCAGGGCGCCTGCCGCCCGACATGCCGCCCGTGCCGGAGCAGGTGAAGCTGGTCGGGCGCGTGCCGGATGCGCGCGAATTCCTGCTCTCCTGCCGGGCCCTGGCGCTCGCGAGCCGGGCCGGCACCGGCGTGCAGCTGAAGACGATCGAGGCGATGCAGCTCGGCGCCCCCGCTGCGGCGACGCAGCTCTCCTGCCGCGGCTTCACCGAAATACCTGCGAACTTCCGGGTTGCGGACGAACCGCGCGCCTTCGCCGCGGCGCTGATCGAGCTGGTCACGGCGGCGCGGGCCGGCGCGAACCTGCGGCTCGACGGTGCTGCCTTCATGGCACGCCAGCGGGCGGCGCTGGCCTCGGCCCTGGCGCGCGGCCTCGCGGCTGCGGTCGGGCGCTGACTTATTTCGGCTTGCTCGCGCTTTTGGGCTTGCCGCCGAGCACACCGAAGAGGGGGCCGGCGCCGATCATCACCAGGAAGACCCTGATGATGTGATGGGCGGCGACGAACGCGACCTCGGTGTGCAGAGCGAGCGCGATCAGGCTCATCTCGGCGAGCCCGCCCGGCGAATAGGCCAGGATCAAGGGCACGGGCTGGTAGCGCGAGACCTGCGCCCCCGCGAAGGCGAAGGCCAGCGTCAGCGCGAGCAGGATCAGCGTCGACCCGGCCGAGATCACAAGGATGCGCAGGATCGCCTGCGGCGGCGTCCCGACGAAGCGGCAGCCGATGGTGACGCCGAGGATCAGCTGGGCGAGGTTGACGATCTCGAAGGGCGGGACGGAGTCGCTGAGGCCGGCGACATGCACGGCGGCCGAGACCAGCATCGGCCCGAGCAGCTGCTTGGCCGGCAGGCGCAAGGCATGGGCGAGCATGACGCCGAGGACGCCGCAGGCGACGAGCCAGAACCAGCCGAGCGCCGAGGTCTGCATCATCGAGGGGCCGGAGGTGCGGTTGATGCCGAGCGAGACGCCCTCGAGCCATTGCACGATGAAGGGCAGCGTCATCACCACGAGCAGGATGCGGGCGGAGTGGATCAGCGCGATGGTGCGCGCATCGCCGCCCTTCTCCTCGCCGGTGATCACCATCTCGACGAGGCCGCCGGGCATGCCGGCGAAGAAGGCGGTTACCGGGTCATAACCGGCGACGCGGCGGAAATAGCCGACGCAGAAGAAGGCGCAGGCGGCCATGAAGAGCACGAGCCCGGCGAGCGTCGGCAGCCAGTTCGGCAATTGCGCGATCAGGTCGGGCCGAAAGCCGGAGCCGAGCATGACGCCGATCACCGCCGACATGGGCGGGCGGATCACCGGCGGGGCCGCCACCGGCGCACGCGAGATCGCGGCGGCGGTGCAGAACACCATCGAGCCGAGCATCCAGGGCAAGGGCAGGCGCAGATAGGCGAACAGCCAGCCGCCGAGGATGCCGAGCGAAAGCGCGAGCAGGAAGCGCCGCCAGGGAAAGCGCCGCGGCGACAATTCGCGCACGCCGTTCGCCATGTCGGCCAGCAGATCCCGCATCGTCCCGCGTCACCTTGTCCGATCGCCGCCCGAATGCGCGATCCGCGCTGCTATACGCCACAATGGCGGCGCAGGCAGCCGCCCAGTCGAATGACGCCCCTGCCCTGAAGGCGGGGCGGCCGGACGCCAAAACAACCCTGCCATGTGCGCAGGCCCCCTGCTCCGGAACCGGCAAATCGGCGAGAGTTCTCGAACGAGACCAATAATAGGCCGCTGGCGCTGAGCCCGGCTCCGGGCTGCCATGAGCGACGACCGTCTTTCGGATCAGGAGGCCCGCGGCGGCGAGAGCGCCGGGATCGGCGAGCCCGCCCCCTCGGCATCCGACGAGGACCACTGTCCGGGCGGCAGCGCCGCGCTCCCCGACATTCCACCTCCACCCGCCATCGCCCCGGCCGGCGGCAGCTGGCTTGCCAGGCGGCGCTCGCGCGCTGGCCTGTGGTGGCGCGGCGCCAGCCCGAACCTGCGCGGCTCGGTCTACATGCTGTCGGCGCTGCTGGTCTATGCGGTGATGGTCGGGCTGTTCAAGCATCTCGGCAGCTCGATCCCGCTGGTCGAGACGCTGATGATCCGCCAGCTGATCATGAGCCTCGTCATCGTGCTCGTCGTCGGCCGAGCGCTGCCCTCGATGCTACGCACCCGCCATCCCGGCCTGCAGATCTTTCGCGGGGTGGTGACGCTGGCCTCGATGCTCTGCGGCTTCAGTGCGCTGATCCACATCCCGCTGGCGCAGGCGACCTCGATCAGCTTCAGCCAGGTCCTGTTCGTCACCATCGCGGCGGTGCTGGTGCTCAAGGAGAAGGTCGACGGCCGGCGCTGGGCCGCGACGGTCATCGGCTTTATCGGCATCCTGATCATGCTGAACCCCTCGACCGAGGGGTTGAATTTCTGGGCGCTGATGTCGGTCGGCGGGGCGGTGTTCGGCGCCTGCATCACCGTCAGCGTGCGCATGCTCGGCACGTCGGAGCGCACCGAGACGATCCTGATCTATCAGGGGCTGGTGCTGATCGTCGTCCTCGCCTGGCCGGCCTGGGCCTACTGGGTCTGGCCCACAGCCGAACAATGGCTCGCGCTCGTGCTGCTCAGCCTGTTCGGCACCGCCGGCCAATGGCTGATCACCAAGGCCTATCAGGTCGGCGAAGCGGCGGCGCTCGCTCCGCTCGATTTCAGCCGGCTGCTGCTGGCGAGCTTCACCGGTTTCGTCTTCTTCGCCGAGATTCCGTCGCTCTCGACCTTCATCGGCTCGGCCATCGTCATCGGCGCGACGCTGTATACGATCCGCCGCAATGCCCGCAGCCGGGCCGAAACCGGACTCGCGCCCCCAGCCTGACGATCGCCGCCCGCGCCAGAGAGGCCATGCATGACCCATCACCAGCTCGATTCCAGCCTCGCCACCTGCCATTGGGGCTATTTCGACGCGCAGCTGAAGCCGGTGCTGGAGATCGAGAGCGGCGACCGCGTCACCGTCCGCACGGTGACCGGCGGGCCTGCCCATCTGCCGGACGGCAATCAGACGATCCCGCCGGAGATCCACGAGATCCATGAAAAGGCCGAGCGCATGGTGCCCGGCCACATCCTCACCGGCCCGATCGCGGTGAAAGGCGCCAGGCCCGGCCAGGTGCTGGAGGTGCAGATCCGGAGCGTGAAGCCGCGCACCGATTTCGGCTACACGATGATCCGCCCGCTCGGCGGCACGCTGCCCGAAGAGTTCGACTGCCACGCCCTGCGCTATATCCATCTCGACCGCGAGCGGAACGTCGCGAACCTGCCCTGGGGCATGGAGCTGCCGCTCGCGCCCTTCTTCGGGGTGATGGGCACCGCGCCGCCGGCGCATTGGGGGCGGGTGAGCTCGCTGATCCCGCGCGCCTTCGGCGGCAATATCGACAACAAGGAACTCGTCGCCGGCGCGACGCTGTACCTGCCGGTCTTCGTCGAGGGCGCGCTGTTCTCCTGCGGCGACGGCCATGGCGCACAGGGCGACGGCGAGGTCTGCATCACCGCGATCGAGACGGCGCTGGAAGGCACCTTCGAATTCCACCTGCGCGAGGACCTCTCCTTCGCCATGCCGCGTGCCGAGACCCGGACCCACCACATCACCATGGGGATCGATCCGGATCTCGACATCTGCGCCAAGGACGCGCTGCGCGAGATGATCGGGCTCATCACCGAGCGAACGAAGCTCACCCGCGAGGAGGCCTATATGCTGTGCAGCCTCGCCGCCGATCTGCGCGTCACCCAGACCGTCAACGGCAACAAGGGCATCCACTGCATGCTACCGAAGACGCTGGTGGCGTAGTTCAATTGACGCGGGTCATCCCGGCCGGAGCGCAGCGGAGAGCCGGGATCCATTCCTGAGCCTTGCCGATAAAGGTTCCGGCATGGGTCGCGGGTCTCCCTCCGGTCGCCCGGGACGACGTCGCGATTGCTGAAAGGGCGCTACAGCATCGGCAGCGAGCGCGGCCTGCGCCCGAGCGGGAAAGCGGCGTCGATCGCGGCGATATCGGCTTCGTCGAGGCGCAGCGCCAGCGCCCCGGCATTGTCCTCGGCATGAGCGGCCCTCGCCGCCTTCGGGATCGCGAACACCTGATGGCGCCGGGTCAGGAAGGCAAGCGCGACCTGGCGCGGGCTCGCGCCATGCTTCGCCGCGATCTGCGCCAGCGCCCGCCCCTGCGCCGAGCCGGGCTCGGGGAAATCGTCCTGCCCGAACGGGCTATAGGCGGTGACCGCGACGCTGTTCTTCTCGCACCAGAGGATGACGGCATGCTCGATCGCCCGCTCGCGCAGATGGTAGAGCACCTGATTGCAGGCGATCCTGCCCGGCCCGATCAGCTCCAGCGCCTCGTCGAGGTCGTCGACGTCGAAATTACTGACGCCCCAGGAGCGGATCTTGCCCTCTTCCCGCAACGCCTCGAAGGCGGCGAAGGTCTCTTCGAGTGGGTAGGAGCCGCGCCAGTGCAGCAGGTAGCAGTCGAGCCGGTCGGTGCCGAGCCGCTGCAGCGAGCGCTCGCAGGCGGCGCGCGTGCCGGCACGCGAGGCATTGTGCGGCAGGACCTTGGAAACCAGGAAGACCGCGTCGCGCCGCCCCGAGATCGCCTCGCCGACGATCTCCTCGGAACGGCCATCGCCATACATCTCGGCGGTATCGATATGGGTCAGCCCGAGATCGAGCCCGCGCCGCAGCGCCGCGACCGCCGCCTTGCGCTCGGAGAGCTCGATGTTCCAGCTACCCTGGCCGATCACGGAAACCCGCTGGCCGCCCGGTCCGAAAGCTCTCTCCATGGATTCAGCCCCCTTCGATCGCCGGGCATCCTATCGGATACGCCTTGGCGATCTCATTCCCTGTTGGAGCATCGGATTCGTCCGAAAAGTGGATTCCACTTTTCGGTCCGAGGCTCTGGGTTCAGCGGACCTCGATCTCGAAGCGGCCGTCGCGAACCTCGCCATCGGCGTAGCGCACCTTGACCTCGAAACTATCGCGCCCGCGATAATCCGGCCGCGAGGTGTATTCGAAGGCGAGCGAGTTGCCGACCCGCCCATCGCAATGGGCATAGGGGCCGGGGCCGTAGACCGCTTCGGCCTTGCGCGTCGCCATCCTGACCTTGCCGTGCTCGGGGTCGCGGGTCAGCACGGCGGTCGGCCGCTTCACCTGCCGGCAACGCTTGTCCATGGTCATGTAGGTCTGCTGGAGGAAGGTCGGCTCGCCGGCGCGGACGCGGTCGATGCCGTCGGCGGCCTGGCTAGGCGCATCGCCGGAGGTCACGCAGCCGCCGAGCATGCCGCACAGGAGGACGATGCCGAGGGTGGTCAATCCGGCAACTGGCATGGCTCTCCTCGGCGCAGGCGGTAGGCGGAACAGGACGATAGGGCGGTTCGCCCCGACCTCAAACCGGTGGGGTGCCGTTGGCCTGGAGCACCTCGCCGGCGAGATAGAGCGAGCCGCAGATCAGGATGCGCGGCGGCACGGGCCAGTGGCGCGCGGCGATCTCGCGCAGCGCCTGCTCGACCGAGCCCGTGGCCTCCGCCCTGAGCCCGGCAGCACGGGCCAGTTCCGCCACCTCCTCGGCCGGGCGGGCGGCGAGCTGGTTCTGCATCGGCACGGCGAAGAGCGCATGCGCCAGGCCCTTGAAATGGCCGAGCGTGGCGCGGCCGTCCTTGGTCGAGAGCAGGCCGGTGATCATCACCAGCGGCGCCGGGTTCTTCTCCTCGAGATCGGCCATGGCCTGGGCGAGCACGCGCCCGCCATCGGGGTTGTGGCCGCCATCGAGCCAGAGCTCGGCGCCGGCGGGCACGAGTTCGGCAAGGTGGCCGCGCGCCAGCCGCTGCAGCCGCGCCGGCCATTCGGCCTCGGTCATGCCGCGCTCGAACGCTGCCGCCGGCAGGCCGCCATAGCCGGCGGCGCGCAGCGCCGCGATCGCCGTGCCGGCATTGATATGCTGGTGGCGCCCGGCGAGACGCGGCAGCGGCAGATCGAGCAGGCCATCGCCATCCTCGTAGACCAGCCTTCCGCCATCCTCATGGACGTTGAAGTCCTGCGCGCCGATCAGGATCTTCGAAGCGCCGGCACGCTCGGCGGCGGCCTCCAGCACGGCGGTCGGCTCCGGCTCCTGCGGCGCGATCACGGCGGGTGCGCCGCGCTTGAAGATGCCGGCCTTCTCGCCGGCGATCTTGGTCACGGTGTCGCCGAGATATTCGGAATGGTCGAGCGAGACCGGGGTGACCACCGTGCAGGCCGGATGGTCGATGACATTTGTGGTGTCGTAGCGCCCGCCGAGCCCGACCTCGAGCAGCACGACATCCGCCTTGTGCTCGGAGAAGAGCAGCAGCGCCGCCGAGGTGGTGATTTCGAAGAAGGTGATGGAATCGCCGGCATTGGCGCGCTCGCAGCGCTCCAGCGCCTCGACCAGCACGTCCTCGTCGACGAAGCGCCCGCCGCCCGGCCGGCCGAGCCGGATCCGCTCATGGAAGCGCACCAGATGCGGCGAGGTGTAGACGTGGACGCTGAGGCCGGCCGCCTCGAGGATCGCCCGCATGAAGGCGATGGTCGAGCCCTTGCCATTGGTGCCGGCGACATGGATCACCGGCGGCAGGCGCTTCTGCGGATCGCCGAGGCGTTCGAGCAGGCGCAATATGCGGCCGAGCGAGAGGTCGATCAGCTTGGGATGCAGCGCCAGGAAGCGCGCCAGCAGCAGGTCGGATGTGCTCATGCGGCTCCGGCCCCCCGGCCGGCGAAAGCATCGCGCCGGTGCGGAGCGGCTGCCGGCGATCCCCGATGCGTCGTGGGAAAGTTCAGTTGGCCTCGTGAAGCGGCTCGGCTTCCGCGGTCGCGCTCGCTCCCGG
>JAEXUU010000137.1 GCA_023452965.1 Pseudomonadota bacterium
TCGTTATAGGGCGCGATCTTGACCATGCCCTCCTTGAGCCCGTGCCAGACGGCGCCGGTCTTCCAGGTTCCGTCCATGGCCTCCTTGACGCGCTTGATGTAGTAGCCCGACCAGTCGTCGACGATCGCGGTCAGGTGCGCCTTCGGCGCGAAGGCGCTCATGTCGGAAGCCTGGCCGAAGGCGAACACGCCGCGCTGTTCAGCTGCCTGCAGCGGAGCGGCGGAATCGGTGTGCTGGGTGATCATGTCGGCGCCCTGGTCGATCAGCGCCTTGGCCGCGTCGGCTTCCTTGGCCGGGTCGTACCAGGTCGAGCACCAGTCGACCTTGGTCTTGAAGTTCGGGTTCACCTTGCGGGCGGCAAGATGAAAGGCGTTGATGCCCATCACCACTTCCGGGATCGGGAAGGAGGCGACATAGCCGGCCTGGCCCGACTTCGACATATGCCCGGCAATGGTGCCGAGGACCGCGCGGCCCTCGTAGAAGCGGGCATTGTAGGTCGCGACGTTCTCGGCGCGCATATAGCCGGTGGCGTGCTCGAACTTGATCTTCGGGAACTGCTTGGCGACCTGGATCGTCGGGTTCATGAAGCCGAACGAGGTGGCGAAGATGATCTGGTTGCCGGCCTGGGCGAGCTGGCGGATGGCGCGCGCCGCGTCCGGCCCC
Source organism: Pseudomonadota bacterium (assembly GCA_023452965.1). The sequence continues at coordinate 664 of JAEXUU010000137.1, forward strand.
TCGGCCACGTTCTCGATGAAGCTGGTCTTGATCTTGGCGCCGTACTCCTTTTCAAGCGCCAGTCGGCCCTGGTCATGGGTCCAGGTGTAGCCGTGGTCGCCGATCGGGCCGACATAGACGAAGCCGACGCCGAGCGGCGCCTGCGCCTGGGCTCCGCCGATGAGCGGCAGCGCCGAGGTCGCGGCAGCGCCGGCCAGAAGCGTCCTGCGGGTGATGATGGTCGACATTGTCTGCTCCCCGTTGTCGGATGCGGCGTCGCTCATGACGCCGGAAAAGGCTTGCCAAGGCAGGCGGGCGCGTTCCGTCCGCCGGTTCTTTGTCCTAGCGACATCATCGTCAGAACCACAATGGTCGCAAGGTAGGGTGTCATCGCCAGCACCTCCGGCGCGACCCAGCTGATGCCGGCGGCCTTGGCCTGCAATTCGAAGGTCGCGACGGCGCCGAAGAGATAGGCGCCGAGCAGAAGCCGCCCCGGTTTCCAGGCGGCGAAGACGACGAGGGCGAGCGCGATCCAGCCGCGGCCGGCGGTCAGCCGGTCGGCCCACATCGGCGTCAGCGCCAGCGAGAAATAGGCGCCGCCGAGCCCTGCCATCGCGCCGCCGAAGCCGGTCGCGGCGGTGCGGATGGCGAGCACGCGATAGCCGATCGCATGGGCGGACTCGGCGTTCTCGCCGACGGCGCGCAGGATCAGCCCGGCACGCGTGCGCCGCAGGAACAGGCTGACGGCGAGAACCAGCAGCAGCGAGAGATAGACCAGGGCATCATGGCCGAAGACCAGGCGCAGCCAGGGATGGTTGGCGTAGTCGGCGGGGAAGAGCGGGCCGAGCCGCTGGATGGTGCGGCCGACGAAGCCGGCGCCGAACAACGAGGAGACTCCGATGCCGAAGATCGTCAGGGCCAGTCCGGTCGCGACCTGATTGGAGCCGAGGCCGAGCGTCAGGAGCGCGAAGATCATCGCGGCGAGGAAGCCGGCGATTGCCGCGGCGACGAGGCCGAGCGTGACGCTGCCGCTGCTGTAGGCGACCGCAAAGCCGGTCACTGCCCCGCACAGCATCATGCCCTCGACGCCGAGATTGAGAACGCCGGCCTTTTCGGTGACGAGCTCGCCGAGGCCGGCCAGCAGGATCGGCGTCGCCGCCGCCGCGAGGGTCATGAAGATCGAGACGAGGATGACCGCGGTCATGGCGCGACCTTCGCGTGGCCGCGCCGGAAGGCGAGCCGCCAGCGCACCAGCACGTCGGTGGCGAGCAGGAAGAACAGCAGCATCGCCTGGAACATGCCGGTCGCCGCCTGCGGCAGCCTGACCGTGCTCTGCGCGATCTCGCCGCCGACATAGGTCACCGCCAGCACGAGCCCACCGAAGACGATGCCGATAGGCGAAAGCCGCCCGAGAAAGGCGACGATGATCGCGGTGAAGCCGTAGCCGACCGGGAATTGCGGGGTGAGCTGCCCGAAGGGACCCGCGGCCTCGAACAGCCCGGCCAGGCCCGCAAGCCCGCCGCTGGCGAGCAGGGCGGCCCAGGTGACGCGGCCGGCGTCGAAACCACCATGCCGCGCGGCGGCCGGAGCGCGCCCGACCACCCGGATGGCGAAACCGGAGACCGTCTTGCCCATTACGAACCAGGCGGCGAGCGCCAGCAGCAGCGCGACGGGAATGCCGAGATGGACCAGCGAGCCCTCCGCCATCGCAGGCAGGACCTGATCGGCGCTGAACATCTTGGTCTGCGGGAAATTGAAGCCGTCGGGATCCTTCCACGGCCCGCGCACGAGATAGTAGAGGAACTGCACCGCGACATAGGTCAGCATCAGGCTGGTCAGGATTTCGCTGACCTGCAGGCGGACCTTGAGGAAGGCGGGGATCGCGGCCCAGGCGGCGCCGCCGATGATGCCGGCCAGCGCCATGGCGGGCAGGATCCACCAGCCGGTCATGTCATGCGTGAGCAAGGCGACGCCGGTGCCGGCGATGGCGCCCATCACGTATTGGCCTTCGGCGCCGATATTCCAGACATTGGCCCGGAAGCCGATGGCGAGGCCGAGCGCGATCATCACCAGCGGCGCGGCCTTGACCCCGAGATCGGCCCAGCGCTGCGGCTCGATCAGCGGCGTGACGAAGATCGCCTGCACCGCGTGAAAGCCGTCATAGCCGATCGCTGTGAAGACGAGCATGCCGGTCAGCATGGTCAGGGCGATGGCGATCAGCGGGCTCAGATAGAGCATCGCCCGGCTCGGTTCGCTGCGGCGGCGCCATTCAAGCATGGGCATGGTCCGCCGCTGCCGCCTCGCCATGGACGCCGCCCATCAGCAGCCCTATCTCCTCCAGCCTCAGCCCGGCGACCGGCCGTGCCTCCGAGAGCCGGCCCTCATTGATCACGCAGAGGCGGTCGGCGAGCTCGAGCAGTTCGTCGAGGTCCTGCGAGATCACCACGATCGCCGAGCCCTTGGCGGCAAGGTCGACCAGCGCTTGCCGGATCGCGGCGGCGGCGCCGGCATCGACGCCCCAGGTCGGCTGCTCGACGATGAGGACCTCGGGCTTTTGGCCGATTTCGCGGCCCATGATGAACTTCTGCAGATTGCCGCCGGAGAGCGCGCCGGCGAAGGCTGCGGGGCCGGTGGTGCGAACGTCGAAGCGCTGGATCACCTCGCGCGTATAGGCATCGACCGGACCTTGCCGGATCAGGCCCGAAGGCGCCAGCGGCAGGCGGTGGCGGGCGGTCAGCACGACATTGTCGGCGAGCGAGAAGTCCGGCACGGCGGCATGGCCATTGCGCTCCTCGGGCACGCAGGCGAGCCCGGCGGCGCGGCGTCGGCCGGGGTCGGCATGGCCGAGCGGCTGGCCGTCGAGCCTGACCGCATCGTTCGAGGCGGCGCGGCGCTCGCCTGAAAGGGCCAGCAGCAGCTCGGCCTGGCCGTTTCCGGCAACGCCCGCGATGCCGAGGATTTCGCCGGCATGGGCGGTGAAGCCGATATTCTTCAGCCGGGTGCCGAAGGGCGGCTCGCCCGGCATGTCGAGCCCGCTGACGACGAGGCGGGCGCGGCGCGCCTCGCCGGCCGCGGCGGGGCGCTCGATGC
>JAEXUU010000469.1 GCA_023452965.1 Pseudomonadota bacterium
CGACAACCTCACCCCGCTCTATCCGGACGAGAAGCTGACGCTCGACACGGTCGATCCGACCGTCAAGGACAAGTCGGCGCGGGTGATCGACATCGTCTCGCCGCAGGGCAAGGGCCAGCGCGCCCTGATCGTTGCGCCGCCGCGTACCGGTAAGACCGTACTGTTGCAGAATATTGCACAGTCGATCGCCAGCAATCATCCCGAGTGCTACCTCATCGTGCTGCTCATCGACGAGCGCCCCGAGGAAGTCACCGACATGCAGCGCTCGGTGAAGGGCGAGGTCGTGTCCTCGACCTTCGACGAGCCGGCGACCCGCCACGTCCAGGTCGCGGAGATGGTGATCGAGAAGGCCAAGCGCCTGGTCGAGCATGGCCGCGACGTCGTCATCCTGCTGGATTCGATCACCCGCCTCGGCCGCGCCTACAACACCGTCGTGCCGTCCTCCGGCAAGGTGCTGACCGGCGGTGTCGACGCCAACGCCCTGCAGCGCCCGAAGCGCTTCTTCGGCGCCGCCCGCAACATCGAGGAAGGCGGCTCGCTGACCATCGTCGCGACCGCGCTGATCGATACCGGCAGCCGCATGGACGAAGTCATCTTCGAGGAGTTCAAGGGCACCGGTAACTCGGAAATCGTGCTCGACCGCAAGGTGGCGGACAAGCGCATCTTCCCGGCGATCGACATCCTCAAGTCCGGCACCCGCAAGGAAGAGCTCATCACGCCGCGCTCGGATCTGCAGAAGACCTATGTGCTGCGCCGCATCCTCAACCCGATGGGCCCGCAGGACGCGATCGAGTTCCTGATCGACAAGCTGCGCCAGACCAAGCAGAACTCCGAGTTCTTCGACTCGATGAACACCTGACCGGCGATCATCGTCGCGACGGAATGCAGAGGCCCCGGCGCAAAGCCGGGGCCTTTTTCGTGGCGACGTCCTCGTCGAGGCTCATGGCGCACCCGCAACCGCCTCGGCCAATCGATTCGGGTCCGTGACGGGTGGCAGGCAGCGGCCATGCCGGCAGATGAAAGCGGCGCCATTGCCGGCCTGCTTGGCATAGGCGTGGGCGGGATGATCGGGCTGTAGGCCTTCCGGATCGGGGCAGTTGACCAGCATCGTCGTCAGATGCGGTAGTGCCAGCGCCGCCTGCCGGAAAGCCTCGCGATCCGGCCCGGCCAGCACGATCTCGACGCCGTTGCGCGCGAGATCATAGGCGTTCATGACCGAGCCATGGGCCATCGGCGCGCGTGCGGCCGCGGCGAGTATGGCCGAGAGAAACCGGTCGGCCTGCTCGCGATCTTCGGACAGACCGGTCTGCGCGGCGATCCGCAGGAGGTTGGCGGCATGCACGCCGTTGGCATTCGGCACCGCATCGTCGTGAGTCGGCCTGGGTATGACCGGAAGTTCCGCAGAGTCAGACCGAGTCATGCGCAGAAGGCCAGAGTCGGCCTCGCGGTAGTACCCATCCAGATGCAGGCTCCAACGTCTGGCGAGAGCGAAGTAGTGCTCATCTCCAGTTGAGTCATGCAGCGCCAGAGCGGCCTCTGCCATCGCGGCATGGTCGAGGGCGAAGCCCGGCGCGATCAACCGACCGCCACGGTAGGAGTGCGCGAGACCGGCGCCATCCGCCATGGATTCGGTAACGAAACGAAAGGCGCCGACGGCGAGCGCAAGCCAGTCCTTGCGGCCGAGGAGCCCGGCGGCGCGGACGAGGCCAGCGATCATCAACCCGTTCCAGTCGGCCAGGATCTTGTCGTCGCGACCGGGCGGAACGCGCTTGCTACGGGCGGCCAGCAGGCTTGCGCGAAGCTCGGCGAGGACTATCGCGATGTCCGGCGAAGGATCGGGCGTCTCCAGCCGGTTGAGAATGGCGTGGCCTTCCCAATTGCCCTCGGCGGTCACGTCGTAGTGCTGCGCGAACAGGGCGGCGTCGTCGGCTTCGAGCAGGCGCGCGAGCTCGGCCGGCGTCCAGACATAGAACTTGCCCTCCTCGCCCCCGGAATCGGCGTCGAGGCTGGCGGCGAAGGCGCCCTCGGGCAGGAGCATGTCGCGTTCCAGCCAACCGACAATGCCTTCCGCCGCTTCGAGCAGGAGCGGCTCGCCGGTTCGTGCCGCCTCGAGCGCGTAGAGCGGCAGGAGCTGGGCATTGTCGTAGAGCATCTTCTCGAAATGCGGCACGAGCCAGCGCTCGTCGACAGCGTAGCGGGCAAAGCCGCCGCCGAGATGGTCATGGATGCCGCCACGGGCCATCTGCTCCAGCGTCCGGTTCGCCGCCTGGCGCGAATCATGGTCGGCGCTGCGTTCGGCATGGCGCCAGAGGAACTCGATCAGGCCGGGGTTGGGGAATTTGGGGCCACCGGCGAGCCCGCCATGGTCTCGGTCGAAACGCCGGGCTATGCCGCGGGCGAGGCCGTCGAGATCGGGCTCCAGCACGGCTTCGCCTGCCGGCCTGCCCTCGCTCTGCTGCAACGCATGGCGTATGGCCTCGGCATTGCGGCGGATCCTCTCGGGATCCTGCTGGTGGATGCCGGCGAGCTGGCGGAGCACGGAGACGAAGCTCGGCCTTCCATAGCGCGCCGTCGGCGGGAAATAGGTGCCGCCCCAGAAGGGCGCACCGTCCGAATCGAGGAACATGGTCAGCGGCCAGCCGCCCTGCTCGCCGAGACTGTGCAGCGCGTTCATGTAGACGTGGTCGATGTCCGGCCGTTCCTCGCGATCGACCTTGATGTTCACGAAGAGCTCGTTCATCACCGCGGCGGTCGCGGGATCCTCGAAACTCTCATGCGCCATGACATGGCACCAGTGACAGGCGGCATAGCCGACCGAAAGCAGGACCGGCCGTCGGCTGGCCTTCGCCTCGGCAAAGGCTTCCTCGCTCCATTCCCACCAGTCGACGGGATTGTCGCGATGCTGCAGCAGATAGGGGCTGGCGGCGTGCCTGAGGCGGTTCATGAGCGGGCTTCCCGGTCGGGCCCGGCCAAACTGACGCAATAGGCCGGTGAAGGAGCGCGGTATGACTGGCACAGCCTATCCGACGATCGTGGCCCTGTCCTCCGCCGCCGGCAGAGCAGGCGTCGCGGTGGTGCGGGTCTCGGGCAGCCAGGTCCGATTCGTCCTCGAAACGATTCTGGGAACGGTGCCGAAACCGCGGCTGGCGAAGCTCTCAGAGCTGCGCGACCGCGATGGCGAGGTGATCGATCAGGGCCTCGCGCTCTACTTTCCGGGGCCTAGGAGCTTCACCGGCGAGGATGTCGCCGAGTTCCAGGTCCACGGCTCGCGTGCCGTGCTGTCGCGGCTGCTGTCGACCCTGACCGCCCTGCCCGGCCTGCGCCTTGCCGAGCCCGGCGAATTCACAAGGCGCGCCTTCGAGGCCGGAAAGCTCGACCTTGCCGCCGTCGAAGGCCTGGCCGACCTGATCGATTCGGAGACGGAATGGCAGCGTCGGCAGGCGCTGCGCCAGATGGAAGGCGCGCTCGGCATCGCCGCGGCCGAATGGCGTGCCGCGCTGATCAAGGCGATGATGCTGCTCGAGGCGGAGATCGACTTTGCCGATGAGGGCGATGTTTCGGGGCCGCTGATCGCGGAGGCGGTCGGCATTGCGCGGACGGTACTACCGAGTCTTCAATCCGCGCTGGGCAGCTTCAGGGCCGGTGAGCGCGTCCGTGAGGGCTTCGTCGTCGTGCTGGCCGGGCCGCCCAATGCCGGCAAGTCGAGCTTGTTGAACGCGCTGGCACGCCGCGACGTCGCCATCGTCTCGCCGATCGCCGGCACGACCCGCGATGCGATCGAGGTCCGGCTCGATCTCGGCGGCATACCGGTCTTGCTGGTGGATACCGCTGGGCTACGCGAAAGTGCAGATGAGATCGAAGTCGAGGGCGTGAGAAGAGCCCTGCAGCGCGTGGCCGATGCCGATCTCACCCTGCACCTGCGTGCGATCGATTCGGACCCGGTACCGTTGCCGGATGGCGCATCGAGCCTCGCGATCGCGACCAAGATCGATCTGCCGGGCGAGCAGCGGACCGGCGAGGTTGCGGTCTCGGCGCGAAGCGGAGAAGGGGTCGACGAACTGATCGAGCTGATCGGTGCGCGCTTGCGGGACATGGCGAGCCCCGAGCCGGCCTTGCTGACCCGCGAGAGGCAGCGGATCGCGGTTGGCGAAGCGGTCTCGGCGATCATGCGCGCTGAGGCTCTCGATCATGGCCAGCCCGAGCTGATCGCCGAGGAATTGCGGCTGGCGGCGCGGGCCCTGGAGCGCCTGGTCGGGCGGATCGATGTCGAAGACGTGCTCGACAGCCTGTTCTCCGGCTTCTGCATCGGCAAGTAAGCCGGCTGCCAGGTAGCGATTTCGTCGCACGAGGCCGGGATCACTGGTGTTTTCATTGACCGCGCCGAAAGGCTTGGCTAGCGAAGAACCATGTCTGACAGCAACGGAACGACGCATTACGACGTGATCGTCGTCGGCGGTGGCCATGCGGGGGCGGAAGCCGCCGCCGCGGGCCCCCGGCGGGGCGCCCCCCCC
>JAEXUU010000181.1 GCA_023452965.1 Pseudomonadota bacterium
TGGCGGCAATCTCCGCCCGGCTATCGAGTTCAACGCGTGCATGCCGGAGCGAGGCCTCGCCGGGCAGCAGGACATGGGAAATACCCGATCATGATCATTGACGGTAGGAATGCCGGTGCCGGTGAGATGGCTTCGCTCGGGCGCCGGTCGGGGCTTGTGAATCGCCGCTCGTTCCTGGTCGGCTCGGCGGTCGGCATCGGCGCGCTTGGCCTCGGCGGCTGCGCTGCGACCGACGGCATGAGCCTCGCCGAGGCGCAGAAGCTCTACGGTCCGGTGCCCGAGGAGAAGTTCCCGGTTCCGGCGATCGACGTCAGCAAGGTCGATCCGAAGTACTTCCGGCGGACGGTCGCCTACGACACCAAGGAGCCGGCCGGTACGATCATCGTCGATCCCGCCAATTACTATGTCTATCGCGTCGCGGGCGACGGCACCGCGCCCCGCTATGGCGCCAATGTCGGCCGCGACGGCTTCCGCTGGAACGGCAACGCCTATGTCGGGCGCAAGTCCGAATGGCCGACCTGGACGCCGCCCAAGGAGATGATCAAGCGCCAGCCCGAGGTCGCGAAATATGCCCGCGGCATGCCGGGCGGCCTCGAAAACCCGCTCGGCGCGCGCACGCTCCATCTCTACCAGAACGGCGCCTACACGCTGTACACGATCTATGCGTCCCTCGACGCGGAATCGATCGGCAACGGCATCACCAGCGGCTGCGTCGGCCTGCTCACGCAGGACATGATGCACCTCTACGCCCAGACCCCGGTCAAGACGAAGGTGGTCGTCCTGCCGGCCTAGGCGAAAGCTGACGAAACCGCTGCATTTGCGCAGCGCGATGCGCCGCCGCTTCCCGGAAGCGGCGGCGTTGTCGTTTCCGCAGCTCTCGACGGTCGGGCGAATCTCGAACGGGATTCGGGGAGGCGATGTCCGCAGGGCTACCCCCGAAGAGCCGTGGCCTTGTGCAGGCCCCGAAGCCAACATGGCGCTTGCGTGTGTGACGGGCGCCTATGCGCGCCGGCATTGGGGCTTTCGGCGGAATGACCGAGGACAGCAAGTTCCGATACTTCCTGTGCCGCCACGCGCACGATCCCGTCGAGATCAATCTGTCGGAGTATGTCGATCCTTTCGTCGACGTCTTCCTGGCGTACTGGGTCGGCGTCCTGAAGATGCTCGAGGTCCTGCTCGATGCCGATGGCCTCGTCTTCTACATCGTCTGGGGAACGGAGACGGTGCGGGAGCTGCCGAGCTACGGGAAGAACGTCGTGGTCCTGCTCCTGATGGAGGAGTTCTGCGAGATACCGCCCTATTTCGACAAGGTGCGCTACGTCTTCAAGACGCACGGCTTCTTCCCTTATGTGAACACGCTTCAGCTCGGCGCGAGCCTGGCATTGCTGGTGAAGGCGGTCAGGGACGCCGCACGCTGGGCTCGCAGCAGCGGCCTTCTGGCGCTCCGGCACAAGGGCGCGATCGTTCGCGAGGAGGGCGGCATGACCGTTCCGCTCGGCTATGCCAGGCAGACGGACCTGCCGGGCAAGCCGTTCGCCGAGCGCCGCTACGCGGTCTCCTTCATCGGCAGCGTGAAGCAGCGCGCCTATCACCCGCTCTCCATCCGGGCTCTGCTGGGAACCCCTAAGGACATTGCCCGCACGCGCATGCTGGAGGAATTGCAGCGGCTCGCCACGAGCATGCCGGGCGAGGTGTTCTGGGCCGATACGGGCTCCTACATGAACGGTGTGCTCTCCGACGGGGTCCGCTATTCCGAGCTGATGGCCGACTCCAAGATCTGCCTCGCCCCGCGGGGGTCCTCGACCGAGACCTTCCGGCTGTTCGAGGGCATGCGGCAGGGCTGCGTCGTGATCTGCGACCGGGTGCCCCGGCACTGGTTCTTCGAAGATTGCCCCTTCATCCAGCTCGACGACTGGTCCGAGCTCGGCCCCTGCGTGAACGACCTGCTCGCCGACCCCGAGCGCCTCGAAGACTTGCACAAGCGCGCGCTCGACTGGTGGCAGCGGCGCTGCGCGCCTCAGGCGCTCGCCGGCGTCATGGCGGAGCGCCTCGCGCGGGCGCCGCAGATCGGCGGCGGAGCGGAGGCGAATGCTTCTGGGCTGGAGCCTCAGTTCTGAGCCGCGCTAGGCGCGCAAGTTTTGCAAGTGGCCCCGGCCGTGCGATCGTCGCGCGCTCGGGGGCGAACAGGCGAGGGCGCTATGGATACGGACCCGGCGGCCAAGGACCGCGTCACACAAGTCCTGAAGAAGCATCTGGAACTCGCACAAGAGCAGCTCGACATGGCCGAGCGCGGCGTCCTTCTGTCGATCGACGGCGCGCCGGAGGGCGTCAACCTGACCAGGGAAGCCCTGGCGATCCGCGTCGAGCAGTTGCAGGGCGCGCTCGACCGGCAGCAGGGACGCGGCTGAGCCAGGCGGCGAGCCGTCACCGCTCGCCTACGCTGGTCGGAGTATCCATTGCAGGAACCGCTCCCGAAGCTGATTGACCATTCGCAGCATCGGGTCGTTCTCGATCATTGGGCCGCCACTGAAATCAAAACTCGCTCCCCCGCCGACACCTGTAACGAGCGTGCGGGGGTAGGTGACCAGTGTTTTTCCGGACGCTGCGTCGATCACATCGATATGGG
>JAEXUU010000285.1 GCA_023452965.1 Pseudomonadota bacterium
GAGTTGAAGGCCATGCTGGCATGCGGGGTGTAGTGCATCACCAGGATGATGCCGGTGACGATCTGCGCCACCAGCATGAACATCAGGATGCCGCCGAAGGTCCAGAGATAGTTGAGGTTGCGCGGCACCGGATAGGACACCGCCGAATCGTGCATCAGCCGCACGATCGGCAGGCGCGCGTCGAGCCAACGCTCGATACCCGTCTTCGGTTGATAGGTGCTGTGACCGCTCATGCTGCTTGCCTCAAGCTCTCTCAAATCCGCTGAATGCCGTCCTCGCCCGATTACGCAGGCTCAGCCGATCCTGATCTTGGCGTCCGCCGTGAATGCGTAGGGCGGGACCGGAAGATTGAGCGGCGCAGGCCCCTTCCGGATGCGGCCCGACGAATCGTAATGCGAGCCGTGGCAGGGGCAGAACCAGCCATCGTAATCGCCCTTGTTGTCGCCGGGCGCATTGCCGCGCGGCACGCAGCCGAGATGGGTGCAGTTGCCGTAGACCACGAGGAACTGCGCATGGCCTTCCTTGACGCGCTCCTGGTCGGACTGCGGATCGGGCAGCGTCGCGACGTTCACCGCGCGGGCCTCGTCGATTTCCTTCTTGGTGCGGTGACGCACAAAGATCAGCTTGCCGCGCCAGAACAGCTTGATCGCCTGACCTTCCGCGATCGGGGCCAGATCGAGCTCGATCGGGGCGCCGGCGGCGACGGTCTGCGCGTCGGGGGCGAGCTGGCTGATCAGCGGCACCAGGACCGCGCCGGCTCCAACAATGCCTGCAGCACCGGTCGCCAGCATCAGGAAGTCACGGCGGGTGGTCTCGGTGCCTGTCGTCTCGGTCGCGTGCGCCACGATCCAGTTCCCTACTCGGCCGCCGGCCCTGCCGGCTCAAACAAAAATGTCAGGCGTCCGCAATGCGAACGCCTGCCTCAGCCGCCGTGAGGCAGCTTGTCGGCTCGGGGCTCTTTGGCATGCAGTTTTGATGAAGTCTACTGTCGCTCGCGCCGCAGCCTGTCGCGGCGCAGCAACCCGGCCTTGCGGCAGGCTCAGACCGGAATCTGGTCGCTGTCCGCCAACGCCAGGAAGCCGCCGGACTGGTGCGCCCAGAGCCGCGCATAGAGGCCGCCGCGCGCGACGAGCTCTGCATGGCTGCCACTGTCGACGATCCTGCCCTTGTCGAGCACGATCAACCGGTCGAGCGCCGCGATCGTCGAAAGCCGGTGGGCGATCGCGATCACCGTCTTGCCTTCCATCAGCGTGGCGAGCTGCGCCTGGATCTCGGCTTCCACCTCCGAATCGAGCGCGGAGGTCGCCTCGTCGAGGATCAGGATCGGCGCGTCCTTGAGCAGCACGCGCGCGATCGCGATGCGCTGGCGCTGTCCGCCCGAAAGCTTGACGCCGCGCTCGCCGACCCGCGATTCGAAGCCCTTGCGCCCGTCCTGGTCGGTCAGGCCGAGCACGAACTCATGGGCGGCCGCCCGGCGCGCAGCCTCGGCGATTTCGGCTTCCGTCGCGCCGATCCGGCCATAGGCGATATTGTCGCCGATCGAGCGGTGCAGCAGCGAATTGTCCTGCGTGACCATGCCGATCTGCGCCCGCAGCGATTCCTGCGTGACGCCGGCGATGTCCTGGCCGTCGATCAGGATGCGGCCGCTTTCGAGCGGGTAGAGCCGCAGCAGGAGGTTGACCAGGGTCGACTTGCCGGCCCCGGACGGCCCGACCAGGCCGACCTTCTCACCGGGGCGGATGTCGAGGTCGAGCCCTTCGAAAAGTCCGGTCTTGCGACCGTAATTGAAGCGGACCTGCTCGAAGCGCACCGCGCCGTCGGTGACCGCCAGCGGCTTCGCGTCCGGCGCGTCGCTGAGATCGTGCGGCTTGGCGATCGTCTCCATGCTCTCCTGCACCGAGCCGATGTTCTCGAAGATGCCGCGGACCAGATGGATCAGCCAGGTCGACATCTGCACGAGGCGCAGGACGAGACCGATTGACGCAGCCACTGCGCCCGGGGTCATTTCGCCCTGGCTCCACAGCGTCAGGCAGAGCCAGGCCGTCACCACGACGAGCAGGCTGTTCATCGTCTGCAGGATGACGCTGACGCCGGTGATCAGCCGCGACAGGTTGAGGAAGGAATCGTTCCAGCGCGTCAGCGAATCGCGCACCGCCGAGCGCTCGGCGTCGGCGCGGGCGAAGAGTTTGACCGTCAGGATGTTGGTGTAGGCGTCGACGATGCGCCCGGTCGTGGTCGAGCGGCCGAGCGAGTTCGCCTCCGAGCGCTTCTTGGCGCGCGGCACGAAATAGATCAGCAGCGTCACATAGGCGGCGAGCCAGACGATCACCGGCAAAGCGAGCCACAGGCTGGTCGAGCCGAAGAAGCCGATTGCCACCGAGGCGAAGATCAGCGCGTACCAGAGGTCGTCGATCACCTCGATGGTCGCGCCGCGAATGGCCTGGCCGGCCTGGATCACCCGGGCGGAAAGCCGGCCGGCGAAGTCGTTCTGGAAATAGGAGAGCGCGTGGCCGAGCGTGTAGACATGGTTGCGCCAGCGGATCTGGTTGGTGATCTGCGGCACCACGACCTGGTCGACGATGGCATGGTTGGCGAAATAGACCAGCGGCCGCACCACCACCACGAGGAAGGCCGCGCCGGCGAGTAGCCAGCCATGTTCGCGGAAAACCGTCTCGGGTGACTGGGTGGTGAGCAGGTCGACGAACCAGCCGACCATCAGATACATCGCCGCCTCGATGCCGGAAAAGCCGAGGCCGGTCAGCATGATCAGGGCCATCCAACCCTTCACGCCCTTGATGTGGTGCCACATGAAG
>JAEXUU010000326.1 GCA_023452965.1 Pseudomonadota bacterium
TCTCCGAAGCGCTCGCCCGTCTCGACAAGGCGGCCAGCGCCGTCGAGGCGACGCTGGCCCGGCCGGCGGCGGAATGAGCATGGGGACTCCAGTGCGTCACTTTCTTGATCTCTCGGATTTTTCCGCCGGGGAACTCCGGGCCATTCTCAAGGCGGGCGAGGAGATCAAGACCCGCCGGCGTACCCCCGCCGCTGCCGGCGATCGCCTGCTCGAGGGCAAGGTCATCGCGATGATCTTCGAGCAGCCCTCGCTGCGTACCCGCGTCTCCTTCGATGTCGGCATCCGCGAGCTCGGCGGTTCTCCGATGATGGTGACCGGCCAGGAGATCGAGCTCGGCGAACGCGAGACCATTGCCGACACCGCCCGCGTGCTGTCGCGCTATGTCGACGCCATCATGATCCGCATGCTCGACCATGATTCCGTGGTCGAGATGGCGAAATACGCCACCGTTCCGGTGATCAACGGCCTGACCAAGCGCCAGCATCCCTGCCAGGTCATGGCCGACGTCATGACCTTCGAGGAGCGCAAGGGGCCGATCAAGGGCAAGCGCATCGCCTGGACCGGCGACACCAACAACGTCCTGACCTCCTGGGTCCATGCCGCCGGAAGGCTCGATTTCGAGCTCGCCATTGCGACGCCGGAAGAGCTGGCGCCGCCGCCGGCACTGATCGACTGGGCCCGCAAGCAGGGCGCGAAGCTCTCCCTGACGACGCGGCCGGAGGCTGCCGTCGAGGGCGCCGACTGCGTCATCACCGATTGCTGGGTCTCGATGGGCGACGAGGAAGGCACGCGCCACAACCTGCTGCGCCCCTTCCAGGTCGACGAGCGTCTGCTCGGCCGCGCCGAGAAGGACGCGATCTTCATGCACTGCCTGCCGGCATCGCGCGGCGAGGAAGTCACCGACGCGGTGATGGACGGGCCGCAATCGGCTGTCTTCGACGAGGCCGAGAACCGGCTGCATGCCCAGAAGGGCATCCTGGCCTGGTGCTTCGGCGCGGTGGCGGCCTGATGGCGGAGAACGATCCGATCGGCGCCCCGGCGCCCGACGACAGGGTCCTGCCCTTCGCGGTGCCGGCGCTCGACATTCGCGGCCGCGTCGTCAGGCTCGGCGCCTCGCTCGACCAGATCCTCGAGCGTCATCGCTATCCGGAGCCCGTTGCGCGGGTGCTCGGCGAGGCGGCGGCGCTCACCGTGATGCTCGGCACCACGCTGAAGTCCGAAGGCCGTTTCCAGCTCCAGACCAAGAGCGACGGGCCGATCTCGATGCTGGTCGTCGACTTCAACGCGCCCGACAGCTACCGCGCCATGGCGCATTACGATGCCGACCGCCTAGCGCAGGCGATCGACGCCGATGCGCTCTCGACCGGCGAGCTTCTCGGCCACGGCCATCTCGCCATGACCGTCGACCAGGGCTCGGAGGCGACGCGCTATCAGGGCGTCGTCGCCCTCGACGGCCAGAGCCTTGAAGAGGCCGGGCACCAGTATTTCCGCCAGTCAGAGCAGATCCCGAGCCGAATCCGCCTCGGCGTCGGCACGGTGCTGACCGGCGGCGGCCTCGCCTGGCGCGCCGGCGGGCTGATCGTGCAGTTCATGCCGAACTCGCCGGACCGGATGCGTGCCGCCGACCTGCACCCCGGCGATGCGCCGGAAGGGCATGAGATCCTGGCGAGCGAGGACAATGACGGCATCGCCGACGATGCCTGGGCCGAGACCCGCTCGCTGGTCGGCACCATCGAGGACCATGAGCTGCTCGATCCGACGCTGGAGAGCGAGCGTCTGCTCTACCGGCTGTTCCACGAGCGCGGCGCCCATGTCTTCGAGCCGGTTCTCGTGCATGACGCCTGCCGCTGCTCGCGCGAGCGCGTGCTCGGCATGCTCAGAGGCTTCCCGCCCGAGGATCGCAAGGCGATGATCGCCGATGACGGCTCGCTCGCCGTCACCTGCGAGTTCTGCTCGCGGCGCTACGGTTTCGACCCGGCCGAGGTCGAGGCGGAGATTTCGGCGGGAGAGTGAATCTGCGGAGAACCCCTCTCCTGGAAGGAGAGGGTTCTCCGCGCTCATTTCGTCGAAGGCGGGATCTATGCCCGGCACTGCTCCATCAGCCGCCGCATGAAGACCTCGCCGGCGGAAAACTGTTCCAGCGTGATGTACTCGTCCGGCTGATGCGCCTGGTCGATAGAGCCAGGCCCGCAGACCACTGTCGGCAGGCCGGCGCGCTGGAAATGGCCGGCTTCGGTGGCATAGGCGACGGCGATGGTGCTGTTGCGGCCGGCGAGCCGCATCGCCAGCGTCTCGGCCTCGGAACCGGGATCGGGGGCGAGGCCGGGAACGTCCGAGCTCATCACCGTCTCGATCGCGGCGCTCGGAGCGGTCTTCCGCATCCGGGCGAGTACCTCCTGCGACAGAGCGGCGAAGCGCGCGGGCACCGCCTCCGGATCGGAGCCCGGCAGGGTGCGGACCTCCCAGGACAGATCGCAGCGATCGGCCAGGATGTTGCGGGCGATGCCGCCCTGGAACTTACCGACATGGATGGTGTCATAGGGCGGGTCGAACCGGCCGCTCTCGTCGATCTGCGTCTCGCGCTCATCGGCGAGGCGGACCAGATCGGCCGCCAGCCTTGTGCCGGCATGCACGGCGCTGGCGCCGAGATGCGGCTTCGAGGAATGCGCGGCGAAGCCGGTGACCTTGGTGAAGAAGGTGCGGATGCCCTTATGCGCATCGGCGATGTCGAGCGAGGTCGGCTCGCCGACGAGGACGGCGCGCGGCCGCGGCAGGCTCTTGCCCATCTCGGCGATGCCGTCGACCACGCCGAGGCAGGTGACCTCCTCGTCATAGGAGAAGAACAGGTGGATCGGCGTCTTGAGCCCGGCCGCCAGGAAGTCCGGCACAAGCGCGAGCGCCAGCGCGACGAACCCCTTCATGTCGACGGCGCCGCGACCATAGGCCCGACCGTTCTCGACATGCAGCGTGAATGGGTCGCGCGACCAGGCCTGCCCCTCGACCGGCACCACATCGGTATGGCCGGAGAGCAGCACGCCGCCGCGATCCTGCGGGCCGATCGTCGCGAACAGCGCCGCCTTGTCGCCGGTGGCATTGGGGAAACGGGTCGACGCGACGCCCCAGCCGGCAAGGTAATCCTCGACGAAGTCGATCAGCGGCAGGTTGGATTTGTGGCTGACCGTGTCGAAGGCGACGAGCCGGGCGAGCATGTCGAGCGGCTGGTAGCGCTGCCCGGTCGGACGTGCGGAGGCGTTCAATGCAGGACCTTCTTCACATAAGGTGAATCGAGTGGAAACAGCGGCACTTCGACCTCGAAGGCCGCGCCGTCTTCGCCGAGCATGGCGTAGGAGCCGCTCATGCTGCCATCGGGCGTCATCAACGGGCAGCCGGAGGTATAGCTGAAGCTCTCGCCGGGCTGCAGGACCGGCTGCTTGCCGACGACGCCTTCGCCGCGGACTTCGTGGACCTCGCCGCGGCCATCGGTGATCACCCAGTGCCGCGTCATCAGCTGCATGGTGCGATCGGAGAGGTTCACGATCTCGATCGTATAGGCCCAGAAGTACCGGCCCTGCTCCGGCGTCGACTCGGCCTCCATGAATTTCGGCGAGACGGTGACCCGCACGCCATGGGTTTCGGCCTGGTACATGATCTGAGGCTCCGTGCCCGCAGGCGCGGTCTTCTCCC
>JAEXUU010000414.1 GCA_023452965.1 Pseudomonadota bacterium
GTATAGGCATGGATCGTGGTCATGAAGCCCTTGTCGATGCCGACCGCGTCCTGCAGCACGCGCACGACCGGCGCGAGGCAGTTGGTGGTGCACGAGGCGTTCGAGACGACGAGGTGTTCCTTGGTCAGTTCGCCATGGTTGACGCCATAGACCACGGTGAGGTCGGCGCCGTCGCAGGGAGCCGAGACCAGCACGCGCTTGGCGCCGGCGGCGAGGTGGGCGGCCGCCTTCTCCCTGGTGGTGAAGATGCCGGTGCACTCAAGCGCGATGTCGACGCCGAGCGCCTTGTGCGGGAGATCCTTGGGGTCGCGCACGGCGGTGACCTTGATCGGCCCGCGACCGACATCGATCGTGTCGCCGGAGACGGTCACCGTGCCGGGGAAGCGGCCATGCACCGAATCGAAGCGGAAGAGATGGGCGTTGGTCTCGACCGGGCCGAGATCGTTGATCGCCACGACCTCGATGTCCTTGCGCTTCGACTCGATGATCGCACGCAGAACGTTGCGCCCGATGCGGCCGAAGCCGTTGATCGCCACCTTGACCGTCATCTCAATCCTCTCCTTCGCCATTCGGCGGCGCAGCCAGCGCCATTAGTGCGGGCAAATCGGCCAAACCATGGCAGATCCATGGTCTGGCCACAGAAACTCAGGCGTTATGGCGCTTGATCGCGGCTTCCGCCACTGCTTCCGGCGTAATGCCGAAATGCGCGTAGACCTGCTTGTAGGGGCCGCTGGCGCCGAAGGAGGACATGCCGACGAAGCCGCCATCGGCCCCGACCACGGCGTCCCAGCCGAAGCGGACCGCGGCCTCGACCGCGATCTTGACCGGCGCCTCGCCGATGATCGCCGCCTTCACCGCCTCGTCCTGCTTCAGCAGCAGCTCGAGCGAGGGCACCGAGACGACGCGGGCGCGTACGCCCTTTTCGGCCAGCAGCTTGCGCGCCGCGACAGCGATCTCGAGCTCGGAGCCCGAGGCGAAGAGCGAGACCTGCGCCTTGCCGCCCTCGGCCGCGAGCAGCTCATAGCCACCCTTCGCCGAACGGTTGGTCGCCGTGCCGTCCTGGCGCAGCGGCGCAAGGTTCTGGCGCGAAAGGGCGAGCACGGTCGGCCCGTCGGTGCGCTCCAGCGCGATCTGCCAGGCTTCGGCGGTCTCGATCGCGTCGGCCGGGCGCAGCACGCGCATGTTCGGCATGGCCCGCAGCGAGGCGAGATGCTCGACCGGCTGGTGGGTCGGCCCGTCCTCGCCGAGGCCGATCGAGTCATGCGTCATCACGTAGACGACAGGCAGCCCCATCAGCGCGGCGAGGCGCATGGCCGGGCGCGCATAGTCGGCGAAGACCAGGAAGGTGCCGCCGGCAGTGCGGAAGCCGCCATGCAGGGTGATGCCGTTCATCGCCGCCGCCATGGCATGCTCGCGGATGCCGTAGCGGATGTAACGGCCCTTCGGGGTCTTCGGGGTGAAGTCCTCGAGGCCCTTGGCCTTGGTGTTGTTCGACGGCGTCAGGTCGGCCGAGCCGGAAACCAGCTCGGGCATCACCGGCACGATCGCATCGAGCGCCAGCTCCGAGGCCTTGCGGGTCGCGACCGCCTGCGGATTGGCGGCGAGCGCCTTCTTGTGAGCGGCAAGCGCCTTGCCGAGCTTGGCCGGCGGGGTCAGGCCGAGACGGCGTTCGAACTCGCCGCGCTTGCGCTCGGAGAGGCCGGCGAGCAGGCCCTGCCACTCCTTGTGGGCCGCGGCGCCGGCGGCGCCGAGACCACGCCAGGCCTTGAGCACATCGGCGGCGACCTCGAACGGGCCGCCGGTGATGCCGAGCGCCTTCTTGGCGGCGGCGAGTTCCTCGGCGCCGAGCGGCTCGCCATGGGCCTTGGAGGTGCCGGCCTTCTTCGGCGCGCCGAAGCCGATCACGGTCTTGCAGGCGATCATCGTGGGCTTGTTGGACTTCTGGGCCCGGCGGATCGCGGCCTCGATCGCATCGGGATCATGGCCGTCGACGCGCTCGGACTTCCAGCCGCAGGCCTTGAAGCGCGCGACCTGGTCGACCGAATCGGAAATCGAGAGCGGCCCGTCGATCGAGATTCCGTTGTCGTCCCAGAGCACGATCAGCTTGTTCAGCTTGTGATGGCCGGCGAGCGCGATCGCTTCCTGGCTGATGCCCTCCATCAGGTCACCGTCGGAGGCGAGCACATAGGTCTTGTGGTCGACCAGCTTCTTGCCGAACTCGGCGGCGAGCATGCGCTCGGCCATCGCCATGCCGACGGCGGTGGCGAGCCCCTGGCCGAGCGGGCCGGTGGTGGTCTCGACGCCCTTGGTCATGAAGTTCTCGGGGTGGCCCGGGGTCTTCGATTCCAGCTGGCGGAACTTCTTGAGGTCATCGAGCTCGAGGCCGCCCGTGCCGGTCAAATAGAGCAGCGCGTAAATCAGCATCGAGCCATGGCCGGCCGAGAGCACGAAGCGGTCGCGGTCGGGCCAGGTCGGCGCGGCCGCGTCGTACTTCATGATGCGCGAGAACAGCACCGCCGCGATGTCGGCTGCGCCCATCGGCAGGCCGGGATGGCCGGACTTGGCCTGCTCGACACCGTCCATGGAGAGCGAGCGAATGGCGTTGGCGAGCCGCTCATGTTGGGCGCGGTCGATCGCTTGCATCGTCATTGGCTCACTCCGGGGGATGGGACATCCGCTCACGCGTGAAAACAGGCCGGCGAGCGGGAAACGGTTGCAGAAAAAGGCGCGCGTTCGATAGGCCCTCGCCGCGAGCGGTGTCAATTCGCTCCGGACAGGCGATTTCGGCGCAATCCACCGCTCCGCGCGGCAAACATCACCCGCCCTCTTCCGGCAAATCCTGTGAATCGCCCAGCCGTTCAGAGCCTTAGGGATGGTTCGCAGCGCAGGCCGATCTTTCGGGGTGCGGCGACATGCACTAGGCTCGCGAATCGGATGAGCCGGCTTGACCGGCCTGAAAAGGAAGAAACGTGGCGTCTCCGGCACTGGATCACGCCTTGTCGCGCCTCGAAGGCGCGCTCGGCCAGCTCGAAGCGGCCGCCCGCCGGCGGCTCGAAGCCGAGCGCGGCCGTGCCAATCTCGAAACCGAGCTGACGCTGATGCAGGACGACCGGGCCCGCCTCGCCGTCGAGCTCGACGGCACGATGGCCAAGCTCGGCCATGTCCAGGGCGCCGCCGAGGAGGTCGACCGGCGGCTCGACAAGGCAATGACGGCCCTGCACGAGATGATCGCGCGCACCGAAGCGCCTGAAGACGCCGAGAGCTGAAGAAAGAGCAGGTATGCCGCAGGTGCAGATATGCCCCAGGTGAATGTCACCATAGCCGGCAAGGCCTACAGAATGGCCTGCGGCGAGGGCGAGGAGCCCCATCTGGAGGATCTCGCCCGCATTTATGACGGCAAGATCGAGGAAATGCGCCAGGCCTTCGGCGAGATCGGCGACATGCGCCTGCATGTCATGGCCGCGCTGATGGTCGCCGACGAGGTCAGCGAGCTGCAGAGGAAGGTCGCCAGGCTGGAAGACCATCTCGCCTCGCTGCAGGGCGACGCCGGCTCGGCCGACCAGCGCGCCGGCGAGATCGAGCAGCGCGCGGCCGATGCGCTGGAGGCAGCAGCCGAGCGCATCGAGGGTGTGGCGCGAAGCCTGCTGCCGACTGCGGCAGGCTGATCGGGACATCATCGCGAGCAGCAGCGCCGCCTTTGCAATTCCTCAATCATCCCCGACTGAGGCTCGCAGCTGAACGAGTCGATGAAGGCGATGACGATGAGCGACAGGGT
>JAEXUU010000435.1 GCA_023452965.1 Pseudomonadota bacterium
CTTGGCTCATTCGAGACCCTGCCCGGCGGCCGCGAGCGCCTGCTCAAGCTCTATTCGCAGCAACTCGTGCAGTTGCTGGTCAGCGCGGTGCGCCAGAGCCGGAGCGATATCGGCGCATAGCCCTCGCAAATCCCGGCGGGCGTGGTTAGATGGCGGCCATGCGCCGCCTGATGCTTCTGCGCCATGCCAAGTCGAGCTGGCCCGCCAATACTGCCGACCGCGACCGGCCGCTCGCCGTGCGCGGGCGCGAGGCCGCCCCGGTGATGGGCCGCTATCTCGCCGAGGAGCTGCTGTTTCCCGACCTCGTCCTGATCTCGCCGGCCAAACGCACGGTCGAGACCTGGGAGCTGGTGCGGCCGATGCTGCCGGAAAAGCCGCCGACGCAGTTCGAGCCGCGGATCTACGAATCGCCGTCCGAGCGCTTGCTGAAGGTGGTGCAGGAGGTCGAGCCGTCGGTCCGGACCCTGCTGATGATCGGCCATAATCCCGGTTTCGAGGAGCTTGCCTCCAAGCTCACCAGTCATGGCGATCGCTATGCGGCGGCACGCATGGCCCAGAAGTATCCGACGGCCGGGCTCGCGGTGATCGATTTCGACATCGAGGACTGGCGCGACCTCGCGCCCCGTTCCGGCCGGCTCGACCGTTTCGTCACGCCCGCCTCGCTGGGCGAGGGGCCGGACGAGTGAGGCGCCCGGCCTGATGGCGTCGGCCTCCTATCTCGACGAGGCCCGCGATGCGGCGCTGGCTTTCGGCGACAGCCTGCTCGGCCTGGCGCGGCCGCGGCTGCGCATCGGGGTCACCGGCCTGTCGCGCTCGGGCAAGACCGTCTTCACCACGGCGCTGATCCAGAATCTGGTCGAAGGCGCCAAACTTCCGGTGCTGAAGGCTTCGGCGGAAGGGCGGATCGCCCGCGTGCGGCTGGTGCCGCAGCCCGATCCCGATATTCCGCGCTTTCCCTATGAGGCGCATCGCGCCGCCCTGTCGGGGCCGGACCGGCGCTGGCCGGAATCGACAAGACGGATCTCCGAGCTGCGGCTGGAGATCGACTATGAGCGGGCACAGGGCTGGTTCAAGGGGCCGGCGACGCTGACGCTCGATATCGTCGACTATCCCGGCGAGTGGCTTCTCGACCTTGCTCTGATCAATCAGGACTATGCCGGCTGGTCGGCCCAGGCCGTCGCCGATGCGCGCAAGCCGCATCGCCTGCCCGTCGCGGCGCCCTGGCTCGAAGACCTGCAGGCGCGCGATCCGGCCGGCCCCGTCGACGAAATGGCGGCGGAGGCGGCGAGCGAGCGCTTCAAGGCCTATCTCGCGGCATTGCGGGCCGACCCCGAGGCCGTCGCGGTGACGCCGCCCGGGCGCTTCCTGATGCCGGGCGATCTCGACGGCTCGCCAGCGCTGACCTTCGCTCCGCTCGATCTTCCGCCCGGTGTCCAGCCGGTGCCGGGCACGCTCGCCGGGCTGATGGCGGAGCGCTTCGAGGCCTATAAGCGGGTCGTGGTGGTGCCGTTCTTCCGCGAGCACTTCGCAAGGCTCGACCGGCAGATCGTGCTCGTCGACGCGCTGGCGGCGCTCGATGCCGGTCCGGCAGCGCTTGCCGATCTCGAGACGGCGCTCGGCCAGGCGCTCTCGGCCTTCTCGGTCGGCCGCAATTCCTGGCTCTCCAGCCTGTTCGCGCCGCGGATCGAAAAAGTGCTCTTCGCCGCGACCAAGGCCGATCATATCCACCACACCAGCCATGACCGGCTCGCCAATGTGATGTCGCATCTGGTGGCGCGTGCCGCGGGCAAGGCGCAGGGCGCCGGCGCCAAGGTCGAGGCGATGGCCTTCGCTGCGATCCGCGCCACGCGCGAGGTCCGGATCCGCGACGGGCGTGAGGAGCTGCCGGCGATCGCCGGGGTGCCCGAGGCCGGCGAGGTCGTCGACGGCGAGGTCTTCGACGGCCAGACCGAGGCCGCGATCTTTCCCGGCGAGCTGCCGCAGCGGCCGGAGGCGATCTTCGACCCGGCGACGCCGCGCTGGCAGGTGCGCGCGCCGCGCTTCCGCCCGCCGCTGGTCAAGCCGGATGCCGGCGGCAGGCTTTCGCCGCCGCCGCAGATCCGCCTCGACCGTGCGCTCGAATTCCTGATCGGCGACCGGCTGTCATGAGGGGAGGGCAGGGGTGAGCAAGGCGCCACGAGCCATCCGTCTCGATCCGGCCAGGCCGGAGGACGAGCTGTCCGAGCGGCTGGCTGCCGGCGGCGACGTCGCGATCGTACCCGAGCATGAGCCGATCGAGCCGGAGGCGGCGCTTGCCGCGCCGGTTCCGCGTCGGCGTCCCTTCAGCTGGGGCAGCCTGTTCGTCGCGGCGCTTTCGGGGCTGCTGGCGCTTTCCGCCGCGATCTGGACCGAGCAGACGATCAGGTGGCTGCTGGCGCTCAACCCCGCAGTCGGGATTGCGGCGCTGGTCTGTGCCGGCCTCGCCGCGCTGGCGCTTATCGTCATGCTCGGACGGGTGCTTCGCGACATCCTGCGCGAGCGCAGGGTCGAAGCCTTGCGCGAGCGTGCCGTCGCGGCGCTCGCCGAAAGCGACCTCGCCAAGGCGCGGGCGGTCACGGCCGATCTCGAACGGCTCTATTCAGGCCGGGCGGAGACGGCGAAGGGCCGGGCAGAGCTTGCCGCCCATGCGCCGCAGTTGCTGGCTGCGCGCGACCTCCTGACTGTCGCCGAGCGCAGCCTGATGACCCCGCTCGACGCGCTCGCCCAGGCGCAGGTGGCGCAAGCGGCGCGGCGGGTCTCGCTGGTCACCGCGGTCAGCCCGCGCGCGCTGGTCGACGTCGTCTTCGTGCTCGTCGCCTGCGCGCGGCTGCTGCGGGCGGTCGCCGGCGTCTATGCCGGCCGGCCGGGGACGCTCGGCCTGCTTCGGCTGGCACGGCAGGTGCTCGGCCATCTCGTCGTCACCGGCGGCATCGCGGCCGGCGATGCGGTAATCCAGCAGGTGCTCGGCCAGGGCCTGGCCGCGAGGCTTTCGGCCAAGCTCGGCGAGGGCGTGCTGAACGGGCT
>JAEXUU010000460.1 GCA_023452965.1 Pseudomonadota bacterium
GCGGGAAAGGACGGGTGCGCCGCGATCACCGCCGGAATGTCGCCGACCATCGAGATCGGCGCGAGATCCTTCTCCACGTCGAAGCCCGGCGTCTTGTAGAGCGCCATGTTGATCGCGAGGCCGTTGGTGCCGAGCAGCAGGGTATGGCCGTCCGGCGCGCTGCGGACCACCGCCATGGCGGCAAGGTTAGAGCCGGCGCCCGGGCGGCTCTCGACGATGAAGTTCTGGCCGAGACTGGCCGAAAGCCGCTCCGACAGCGCCCGTGCCACGGTGTCGACGGCGCCGCCTGAGGAGAAGCCGTTGACGACGGTGACAACCTTGCTCGGATAGTCTTGGCCGCTGGCGGCCTGCGACAGCAGCAGCGCCGACGCTGCGATGATCAGGCTCTTCAGTGCTCTCCCTGGCATCTTCTCTCCCCTCGATTGTGATTTTTTGGCTTGTGCTTCTTGATTATCGTCAGACCGGGTCCAGCCGGTTCATCGTCGTCGGGAACACCCTCTGGAAGCTCTCGGCATAGAGTGCCGAGCCGAAATTGCGGCGCCGCGCCAGGTTTCCGTTCTTTTCGGCGACGCCCTTGTAGTAGCTCCACAGCGAGACCTGGCCCTTGAGGCACTGCATCGCCGCGAACTTCTGTTCCCAGACCTCGGTGATATCGAGATAGGTGTCGGGAACGTATTCGCAGATCTCGGGCTGGTGCGGCTCGAAACAGTAGACCTGCGGCGCGCCCGCGATCTCGCCCCAGGGCCGCCCCTGCGCCTGCGCGACCTGGCGCGCCTCGACGGCGAAGCGGAAGGTCTCGACATGGTCCCAGTTCGAGGGGTCGACGCGCGGATGCGTCATCATGAAGGCGGGCTGGTGCTTGCGCAGCAGGCGGACCGTCGTCTCGAACATCTCCGCCGTCGGCCGCAGCGGATAGTCCTCCTCACCGAGGAAATGGATCTCGGCGCCGAGGATCTTCGCCGCGTTTTCGGCTTCCTCGCGGCGGATGTCGCGGGCCTTCGCGGCCGTCATCGCCTTGTCCTCATAGAGCTTGGCCGACTCGCCATAGGCGCCATAGCTCAGGCAGACCACGATCGGCTTCAGGCCCAGCTTCGCATGGCAGGCGATTGCCCCGCCCGCACGCCATACGAAATCGCCGACATGGGCGGCAACCACGACAAAGCTCTTATCCGACACGGCATATCCTCTCGGCGGCATTACGAAACCCTGATAGGTTCAGGACCCTAACCGCCGAAAACTCCGAAAAATACAGCGTTTATCGGATACAGATATACCGATACCGGTTTATCTCTCGATCTTCGCTCCTGCGCGTCCCTTACCGCGCGCCTTGCATGGTGTCTCAGATGGCCGGACGCAGCTTCTCCCTTCTCAAGCAGCGCCTGCGCATGCGGCAGCTGCGGGTTGCGGTCGCGATCGCCGATGAGGGCAGCGTGCTCAAGGCCTCGCGGGCGCTGGGCCTGACCCAGCCGGCGGCGACCCGCAGCCTGCTCGATCTCGAGGACTATCTCGGCGTCAGGATCTTCGATCGCCTGCCCCGCGGCGTCGCGCTGACCCGCTATGGCGAGGCCGTGATTGCCCGGGCCCGGCGCGTCCTCGCCGAGGTCGACCGCATCGGCGAGGATCTGATCCTGATCGACACCGGCATGCTGGAGGCGATCGTCGTCGGCGTCCTGCCCTCGGCCGCGACCGGGTTGATGCCGCAGGTCCTGACCCGCTTCAACACGGCCCATCCAGGCACCACCGTGCAGATCGTCGAAGGCCGCATGCACGAATTGCTGGCGTTGCTCGGCTCGAACAAGATCGACCTGATCGTCGGACGGCTCTACGAGCCGGTCATCCCCGACAGCTTCATCCGCGAGCCGCTCTATGACGAGCCGCTGGCGCTGCTTGCCCGCTATGGCCACCCACTCTTCAAGGACGGGCGCATCGATCTGGAAAGCCTGAAGACGCAAGCCTTCATCCTGCCGACGCTCGACCAACGACTCGGCCAGGATGTCGAGATGGCGATGCGCGGCAACCGGCTGGAGCTGGAGACGCCGGTGCTGCGCGCCAGCTCGATGTCGATGATCCGGGAGGTGCTGATGACTTCGGATCGCGTCTCGATGCTCTCGAGCCTGACCATGGTCGGCGACCTCGTCCGTGGCGGCTTGCGCCTCGTGCCCTGTCATATCGAGACGGAGCCGCGCGCCGGCGGCATGGTGCGGCGCTCGTCCGGCCCGTCACGCACCGTCGACAGCCTGCGCCAGATCATCCTCGATTATGTCGGGGAGCTCACCGCCACCGGCTATCTTCGCGCCCTACCGCCGCCCGGCTGAGCGGAACGTGCCGCTCGGCGGCAGAGTCGACGGCTTAGCGCCCGCAGACGAATTGCCGGGCTCCGGCGAAGCCTTCGATCGGAAAGCGCAGGCAGCGCGAACCCGCCGCCTCAGGCGTCGGGCAGAGATTGATCGTCGTGGCGTTGCGGGGCGGCGTCGGGAGCGCGACATACCAGGGCGCATAGCCGTTGTCCGCGAAGGTCGAGACCGCCGAGACGCCGTCAAAGGAGACGAAGATCTTCTTGGTGTCCGAACCGCCAGCCAGCTTCTCGACATTGATCGTCGGATCGTCGTCGAAACGTCCCTCGATCGCGTTCCTGCTGCATTTTGTCAGGACGAAACTGCTCTTCCGGCCGGCCTTGGCGCGTACATGCGCGACCCTCGGCGGCTTCTTCAGGCCGAGTTCCTCCTGCGTGTCCTTGTCGACGCCGAGCACCCATTCAGCCGATTTCTGCTGCGCGATGCCTGCGCCCGACGTGAGCAGGACGGTTGCAGCGCAAAGCATGGCTCCGGCGACCAGTCTCATCTTCATCACCGCGCTGGATGTGAAAGCTGAATGAGCGGAAAGCGCAGGCAGGATAGCTGGTTTCGGCAGGACGGGTCAGAGGCGCCGGCTGATATTCTGGCGTACCTCTCCGATCATCTATCCGTAGCGCTCGAAGA
Source organism: Pseudomonadota bacterium (assembly GCA_023452965.1). The sequence continues at coordinate 2,979 of JAEXUU010000460.1, forward strand.
TGCTGGAAGTGCTTCGCCAGCCGCGTCCCGGCGGCAACGGCACGCCTTCAGAAGCCGCGCCGCGCCAGTTCCTGTTCAGCGTCGGTGACATAGTCCCGGATCACCGGCACGGCACTCTTGTGCTGGCCGAGCAGGAGCTGGAAGACCATGTCGCCGCCGATGTCGAAGGAGATCGAGCAGGCGCTGAGGTAGAACTCCCACATCCGCGCGAAACGCTCGCCCAGCATCACGACGACCTCGTCGCGATGCGCCATGAAGCGCTCGCGCCAGGCCTCCAGCGTCCAGTGGTAATGCCGGCGCCAGAACTCGCAGTCGGAATGCCAGAGCCCGGTCTGCTCGACCGCGGCGAAGACCTCCGACAGCGCCGGGGCATAGCCGCCGGGGAAGATGTACTTGTCGAAGAACGGGCCGGTGAAGCCGGGCGGGCCGACACGGCCAATGCAGTGCACGAGCGCGATCCCGTCCGGCGTCAGGAGATCGCGGATCTTCTCGAAGTATTCGAGGTAATGCGCGACGCCGACATGCTCCATCATCCCGACCGAGACGATCCGGTCGAACGTCCCGGTCAGCTCGCGATAGTCCTTGTTGATGAAGCTGACGGCATCGCCGACGCCAGCCGCCTGCGCTCGCTTCTGCGCCGCCGCCATTTGGTCCGGCGAGACGTTGAGGCCGGTGACCTTCGCCCCGCAGGCCTTGGCGAGATAGATCGCAAGCTCGCCCCAGCCCGAGCCGATATCGAGCACCCGCATGCCCGGCTCGATCCCGAGCTTGGCGGCAAGATGGCGCAGCTTGGCCTTCTGGGCGTTCTCCAATCCTACGTCCGGAGAATGCCAATACGCACAGGAATAGGTCATCGTCTCGTCGAGCCAGAGCCGGTAGAAGTCGGTCGGGATGTCGTAGTGATGCTTCACCTTCTTGCCGGCAACGCCGAGCGGATTGTGCATCCGGAAGCGCCTGATCTTGAACCGCACCTTGCGGATCGCCTGTTGAAGCGGATGCTTGCGCAGCTCCTTGCGCTGCAGCCAGAACAGCGAGAGCAGGTCGTGGATCGAGGAGCCGTCCTCGAAATTGACGCGCCCATCCATATAGCCTTCGGCCAGTGCGAGCTCGGGATTGAGGAAGATCTCGCGCTCGATCCTGTCGTCCGAGAAACGCACCGTGACGTCGGGTGCGATCTTGTTCTGGCCGGCGAAGCTGATCGGGCCGGGGCCGGGCCCGAAGACGTGGCGCTTACTGTCGGGCGTGATGACGATGAGGCGGCCCTGGCGGACGAAACGCTTCAGGAGCTTAGGCAGCAGCAGCATGGTCCCCCCGGGCGCATGATCGGCTCCGGGAAGGCTAGGGTCTCGCTTGCCGGAGCGCAAACCGTTTGGCGGCGCCTGCGGCTGTTTCGGTCGGGCGCATTGCTTTTCCGCGCCCGCGAAACCCGAGACGCCCCGGTTCCGCGCTCCCCGGAAACAGGCTAGGGCTAGCCGGAAAGGCGCCCTCCGCGCCGGCCCCAAACGGAAAAGGCCCGATGTCCTGGCGCGACTTCTGGAATGGCGAGCACGCGATCTACGTCTCGGAGCGTCACAAGGCCTTGCACTACCGGCGCATCGCGCAGGACATCGCCGCCGCTGTACCGGGCAGGGATGCGGCCGTTCTCGATGTCGGTTGCGGCGAAGCGCTCTCAGCCGATCTCGCCGCCGCCGCCAGCGGAAAGCTGATCCTCTGCGAGGCGGCGCCGACCGTCCGTGACAGGCTGAGGGCCCGTTTCGGTTCGCTAGCCAACCTCTCGGTCGTCTCGCCGGAAGAGGTCGAGGCGCTGCCGGATGATTCGCTCGATCTCGTCGTCGCCAACTCGCTGATCCAGTATCTGAGCGAGGACGAACTGAAACGGGCGCTGGCGACCTGGCTCGCCAAGCTCAGGCCCGGCGGTGAGCTCATCCTTGCTGACGTGATCCCGCCCGATCTCTCGCCCCTGACCGATGCGAGCGAGCTGCTTGCCTTCGCCTGGCGCGGCGGCTTCTTCTTCGCCGCGCTCGGGGGCCTCGTCCGCACCGTCTTCTCGGACTACCGCAAGCTGCGGGCACAATACGGTCTCTCGACCTACAGCGCCGTCGGCATCACCGCCTTGGTCGAAGCGGCCGGTTTCGAAGGCGTCACACGCCGCGCGAATTTCGGCCATAACCCGCACCGCATGGCCTTCTCGGCCAGGAAGGCGCTCACGGTCCCGGAGATTGCGCCTCAAGCAAGCGCGACTGCCTGATCACGCCCCTTCGCGATCGGCGAAGGAGAAGAATTTGTGGCCGGCGAAGGTGAAGACCATCACGATCAGCGTCGTCACCACCTGCATCGGCAGATAGGGCAGGCCGGCAACCTTGACGAAGAGGTGCATCAGCACCCCGGTCAGCAGGAAGCCGCCGAAGGCGATCAGCCCGAAGCGCCAGCTCGCTTCACCATGGGTCCGCGTCGCCTCGAAGGTCAGCCAGCGGTTCAGCGCGTAAGAGACGAAGCCGCCGAGCACGAAGCCGGCGAGCGAGGCTGCAACAGGATCAGCCCCGCCGAGCTCGACCAGACCGATCAGCGAGCCGTAATGCGCAACCGCCGCCATCACGCCCGAAAAGGCATAGGCGATGACCTGGCGCGCATGGCGGGGAAGACGGTTCAGCATCCGGGATGCCTATACCCCGGATGCTGAACGGAAGCCTACAAACCATGCGGTTTCCTCGCTCGAGTCATCCCGGACAAGCCGCGGAGCGGCGCCGATCCGGGATCCATTCCGGAGCCTCTCAGATAACGGTTCCGGAATGGGTCCCGGGTCTGCGCTTCGCTCCGCCCGGGACGACTGAGCATTCATGATGCAGGTCGATGC
>JAEXUU010000477.1 GCA_023452965.1 Pseudomonadota bacterium
CGCCGCGGACATAGGTCGCGGCGACCCGGACGCGGAATTCGCGGCCCTCGAGCGAGCTCCACTTCACCGCGGACAGGCTCTTGCTGGGATCATGCACGAAACGGCCGGGCTCGAGCACGACGATGTCGGCATCGGCGCCGGGGGCGAGACGGCCCTTGTCGGCTAGGAGGAAGGCCTTGGACGGGCCTTCGCAGAGTTGCTTCACCACCATGGTCGGCGAGATACCGCGCTCTTCGCAGCCGGTCCACAGCGCCGGCAGCAGGGTCTCGATGCCGGGGCCGCCCGAGGTGTTCTTGAAGATGTTGGGATCCCCCTTCTTCTCCAGCCCCCAGGAGACGTGGTCCGAGGAGATGAAGTCGCAATGGCCGGCGGCGAGATGGCTCCAGAGCAGCTCGCTCTCGGCCTTCGGCCGGATCGGCGGGTAGTGCTTGATCTTGGCGCCGAAGCGCGGGCCGTGCTCCTCGGCATTGAGCATGAAGTACTGCACGCAACTCTCGACCGTCGCCTTGTGGCCGGCGCGCTTGTAGAGGTTGCAGATCTCGAAGCCGCGCGAGGTCGAGACGTGGACGGCGTGGGCGCGCGCTCCGGTCTCGGCGCCGAGTTCGTAGATGCGGGCGGTGGCGAGGTTCTCGATTAGTGGCGTGTGGGCGCGCAGGAAGGCGTCCTGCCCGGTATCGCCGGCCTCGATCAGGCGCGCGATGTTGCGCCGGGTCATCTCCTGATCCTGGTTGTGGACACCGCAGAGCAGGCCGGTCGGCTCGATCAGCTTGAAGGCCTCGTAGAGCGTGTCGTCGCCGATGCGCGGGAAGCGCGTCGGATTGGCCTCGAAGGTCGAGAACTTGAAGGCGCAGGCGCCGGCGTCGACGAGGCCGGGGATGGCATGCAGCCCGTTCTCGATGGTGATCGTGGCGTAGAGCGCGACATCGACATGCGCATCGCGCTCGACGATCGCGACCTTCTCGTTGAAGAGCCTAGCATTGGTGACCGGCTCGGGCTCGTCATAGGGCATGTCGACCATCACGGTGACGCCGCCGGATGCGGCGGCACGCGAGCACATGCCGATGCCCTCGTGATTGGCCTGGCTGCCGGAATGGACCTGGCCGTCGATGACGCCGGGGATGATCCACTGGCCGCGGAAATCCTGCGTCTCGCGGGCCGAAGGCGGCGTGCCGGCGCCAACCGCTCCGACCTTGCCCCCCGAGACGGCGACATAGCCATCCTCGATGATCTTGTCGGACAGGACGATGTTGCCGCGAAGGACGAGATCGAAGTCGCTCATGATGTGGCCGGCTCGGTTTCCGTTGAAATGGCAACGTCATGCTAGCCGGTCCCGGCGACGCGCCGCGCATGCCAATTTTACGCGGCCTTATAACCCGCCGTTATGCAGGCGCCCGCGCCGATGCCATTGCGGTCGGAGCTGTAGGGGACATCCCTGACTGGGCATCGCTTTGGTCGTGATGCCGGGCACCCCGGCTTCCGCGGCAATATCTCGGCGACCTCAACCTTTTGTTAACCCTATCGCTCCTTTCTGGAGACATCCGACCGGGGGCTGGGCAACCGGGGAAGGATAAGGCCATGGACGATGCCGGGCCAGAAGCGGCGGCGGTCAATGACCTCGTCGGCCTGCCTGTCGCGGAGGTGGAGCGCGATCTCATCCTCGCGACACTGCGTGAGACACGCGGCAACCGTACGCATGCCGCGCATATCCTTGGGCTCTCGATCAGGACGCTCAGGAACAAGATCGTAGCCTATGCTGCGGAGGGGCACGACGTGCCCGAACCGGGCACTGCCATTCATTGAACCAGTGTCCGTGATCGATGGCCTATCGGATGGATACTCGCGCAGGTCGCTGCGCTTTCCAGCTTCCGCGGTCCCGGTGGGACCGCGGAAGGCATTGGCCGCTTCACCGCCTTGCGCGCCAAGCCCGATAGCGCTCGAGCAGGCCGACGGCGCGCATGGCGAAAGCCGCCATCGGCTTGCGTAGGAAGGGGATGTCGGCGGCGATCAGCATCAGGCCCAGAGGCAACATCCAGATGCCGAGGAAGGGCAGGATCGAGAAGATGCCGCCGAGGATCAGCAGGAGCGCCGCCGGAATGCGGACGAGCCGCGAGGAGGGATGCCTGAGCCAGCGGCTGGCGGCTGCGAGCCTGTCGGGCAGTTCCTGCTCCAGCCGCTTGAAGGCCAGCCGAAGAAGCCGTTTTCCGTCGTTCATCCGTCGCTATTTCAACCAGGGCCCGGCAGGGGCTGCCTCCATCTGCCCGTAAATCATGTCGTTTTCTGAGCAGCCTCCGAGCAGCGCAAGCTCAGTGGAAATCGCGCGACTTCGGGAGGATGCGGACATTGCGCGGATGCCCGGCGCGCGGATGCTGCGGGTGCAGGAACTCGTCGGCACGGCTGAGCGCGATCTCGGCCCGATGGGTATCGGACAGGCCGAGCAGATCGGCCGAGCGGTCGAAGACGCGCCGCGCCATCAGATGCACCACGCCCTCGACGCTCTTCTGCACCCTGCCTTCGACCAGGAGCAGCCGCGCCGCCATCACCTCGCGGCGGAAGCGGACGAAATCGCGGGCCCAGAGCACGATGTTGGCGATGCCGGTCTCGTCCTCCAGCGTGATGAAGATGGCATTGCCCTTGCCGGGGCGCTGGCGCACCAGCACGACGCCGGCGACGCTCGCAAAGGCCCCGTCGCGTCCGGCGGCGATCGCCGCGCAGGTCGCGACGCCCGCCCCTGTAAAGCGCGGGCGCAGCAGGCCCATCGGATGGCCCTTCAGCGAGAGCCGCGCCGTCTGGTAGTCGGCGACGACATGCTCGGCTAGCGGCATCGCCGGCAAGGCTGCCTCCGGCTCCTCCCCGAGCTCGCGGGCCGTTGCCGCCTCGAACAGCGGCAGGGCCTCGTCATCCGGCAGACGCCGCACCGCCCAGAGCGCCTCGCGCCGGTCCAGCCCGAGCGAGCGGAAGGCGTCGGCATCGGCGAGCAGGCGCATGGCACGCGCCGGCAGCCGCGCCCGGCGGGCGAGCCCCTCGACATCGCGATAGCCGTCGCCGCGAGCCGCTAGCAGGCGCTCCGCCCAAGCCTCCTTGAAGCCATCGAGCTGGCGCAGCCCGAGGCGCAAGGCCCAGGGGCTCTTCCAGCCGGGCGCCGCCGGCTCCAAGAGATTGTCCCAGGCGCTGGAATTCACATCGATCGGCCGCGGCTCGACGCCGCCATTCTCCTGCGCCTCCCGGACGATCTGGGCCGGGGCGTAGAAGCCCATGGGCTGCGCGTTCAGCAGCGCCGCGGCGAAGATCGCCGGGTGATGGCATTTCAGCCAGGAGGAGACATAGACCAGCTTGGCGAAGGAGGCGGCGTGGCTTTCGGGAAAACCGTAGCTGCCGAACCCCTTGATCTGCTCGAAGCAGCGCTGGGCGAAGGCCGGCTCATAGCCACGCTCGACCATGCGCCCGACCATCAGCGCCTCATATTGGCCGATGGTGCCGACATTGCGGAAGGTCGCCATGGCGCGACGCAGGCCGTTGGCTTCGGGATCGGTGAATTTCGCCGCTGTCATGGCGAGCTGCATCGCCTGCTCCTGGAAGAGCGGCACGCCGAGGGTCCGCTTCAGAACTTGATAGAGCTCGTCCCTCTCCCCATGAGCCGGGGACGGCGACGGGTAACTGACCTTCTCGATCCCGGAGCGCCGCTTCAGATAGGGATGCACCATATTGCCCTGGATCGGGCCGGGGCGGACGATCGCTACCTGGATGACGAGATCGTAGAACTCTCTCGGCTTCAACCGCGGCAGCATATTCATCTGCGCCCGGCTCTCGACCTGGAAGACGCCGAGCGACTCGCCCCGCTGCAGCATGGCGTAGGTCGCCTTGTCGTTTTGCGGGACGTCAGCGAGCCCCAGGTCGATGCCTTCATGCTCGCGCAGCAGGTCAAATGCCTTGCGGATGCAGGTCAGCATGCCCAGCGCCAGCACGTCGACCTTCATCAGGCGCAGCGCGTCGATATCGTCCTTGTCCCATTCGATGAAGGTGCGATCCTCCATCGCGGCATTGCCGATCGGCACGGTCTCGTCGAGGCGCCCGCGCATCAGCACGAAGCCGCCGACATGCTGCGAGAGATGACGCGGGAAGCCGAGCAGGCGCACGGCGAACTGCACGGCCTGCGCGATCACCGGATTGTCGGGATCGAGCCCGGCCTGGCGGACCTGTTCGCGGGTGATGTCGGAGCCCCAGCTGCCCCATTGCGTCGCGGCGAGCCGGGCGGTGACGTCCTCGGTCAGCCCCAGCGCCTTGCCGGCCTCGCGAATGGCGCTGCGCGGCCGGTAATGGATCACGGTCGCGGCGATGCCGGCGCGCTCACGGCCATAGGTTCGGTAGATCCACTGGATCACCTCCTCGCGCCGCTCATGCTCGAAATCGACGTCGATATCGGGCGGCTCGCGCCGCTCCTCCGAGATGAAGCGCGCGAAGAGCAAGGTGTGCTCGGCCGGATCGACCGCGGTGATGCCGAGCGCGTAGCAGACGGCCGAATTGGCGGCCGAGCCTCGCCCCTGGCAGAGGATGCCCTCGCTTTCGGCGAACTCGACGATCTGGCGGATGGTCAGGAAATAGCGGGCATAGTCGAGCCTGCCGATCAGGACGAGTTCGTCGTCGACCTGCTTCTGGACCGCGGGCGGGATGCCGTCGGGATAGCGCATCGGCAGGCGCCGGCGCACCAGCTCCTCCAGCCAGCCCTGCGGCGTCCAGCCGGGCGGCACCGGCTCGTCGGGATATTCGTATCTGAGCTGATCGAGGTCGAAATCGACGCGGCCGAAGAGATGCTGCGTCTCCTCGATCGCCTCCGGCGCCTCCTTGAACAGCCGGGCCATCTCCTGCGGGGTCTTGAGATGGCGCTCGGCATTGGCTTCGAGCAGGCGCCCGGCCCTGGCGATCGTCGTGCCCTCGCGAATGCAGGTCATGAGGTCCTGCAGATCGCGCTGGCCGGGCGCGTCGTAGAGCGCGTCGTTCGTGGCGATCAGCGGGGTGCGGGTCGGCGCCGCGATGCCTCTCAGCCGGGCGAGGCGGCGGCGATCGTCGCCGCGGCGCGACATGGTGGCGGCAAGCCAGACCGCCCCGGGCGCGGCAGCGTCGAGCCGGGCGAGAAGCTCGGAGAGGCCGTCGAGCCGGCGCTCGGGCATGACGATCAGCAGGAGGTCGCGGGCATCGCTCAGGAGATCGTCGAGGGCGAGGATGCATTCGCCCTTCGTTTCCGTCTTCAGATTACCGACTGTCAGCAGGCGGCAGAGCCGACCCCAGCCGTCGCGATTGGCGGGATAGGCGACAATGTCGGGCGTGCCGTCGGCGAAGACGAGGCGGCTGCCAGTGACGAGCTTGAAGGCCTGCGCCCTCGTCCGCAGTTGCGCCTCCGTAAAGGGCAGATCGGCAAAAGCCGGATTCTCGACCCAGACATACTCGCCGGGGCTGCCACCCTCGCGGACCTTTTCCGCGGCAGGCAAGCCGGTCTCGCGCAGATCGCGCAGCGCGCTCCAGGCCCGCACCACGCCGGCGAGCGTGTTGCGGTCGGCGATGCCGAGGCCCGTCTGGCCGAGCAGCAGCGCGGTCATGACCAGGTTCGGCCCGGGCGAGGCGCCGCGCAGGAAGGAGAAATTCGTCGCGGCGACGGGCTCGGCGTAAGTCGTCATGCGAACAGCCCGTGCAGGAACCAGCGTGGCTGGACGCTCTCGCGATCGTAGAGCCCGGCGCGGAACAGCCAGAAGCGGCGCCCCTGCGCATCCTCGACGCGGTAGTAATCGCGCGTCGGCTCGTCCGGCCCGTCGCGCCACCATTCCGGCGCGATCCGCTCCGGCCCCTCGGCCCGGGCGATCTCATGCAGCACCCGGCGCCAGCGAAAGCGCAAAGGCGGCCCGTCCGGCACCTCGGCGAGCGTCTCGACCGGTTGCGGCGGCTCGAAGAGCTGGAGCGGGCGCGCCGGCGGCTCGCCCGGTTCGGGTTCCGGCCAGGCCTGCGCCGGGGCCGGCGTACCGACAGCCGGGATCACCCCCGCTTCCCGCTCGGGATGATGGGAGTTGCGGGCGACGAAGCGCAGCACCCGGTCACGGCCGAAGCGGGCGACGAGCCGGTCGACCAGATCGGCCACCGCCTCCTCCTCGACGGCACGCCCGTCGAGGCTCGCCTGCGGCGTCCCGAGCGGCTCGCAGACCGGCACGGCGAGGCGGATCGCATCGAAGCCGAAACCGGGATCGAGCGGGTCCGCCAGCGTGTCGATGCGCTCGCGATAGAGCCGCAGGATGGCGGCAGGATCCCGGGAGGGACGACCGGTCTCGAGGAAGAGGCGCCGGACGGCACCGTCGCTGCGGAAGAAGCTGATCTCGAAGGCGCGCCCGCCCTCGCCGCGCTGCTCGAGGATGCGGGCCGCCTCGTCGAGCGGGTGCCGCAGGATCGCCTCCAGCCCCTCGGTATCCTGCAGCGGCTCGGGGAAATGTCGCTCGACCATGCAATCGGGCGGCGGCCGCAAGGGCGTGATGCGGATATCCTCATGGCCGAGGATGCGTTGCAAACGCCTGGCGAGGGCTTCGCCGAAGCGGGCGGACAGCGTGCCCGAAGGACGGTCGGCGATATCCGCAAGCGTCTTCAGCCCGGCCCGCGACAGGGCAAGAATAACCTCGGGCGGCGCCTCCAGCGCGGCGACCGGCAGGAGCCGGGTGCGCTCCGCATTGCCGCCCGGCGGGGAGATCGCGCAATCGCCGAAGCGGGCGAGCGCGCGCGCCGCCTCGGGCGTGCCGGCGATGCTGGCACGAAGCTGGAGGCCGAGCCGGCGCAGCCGGATGCCGATTTCCTGGCGCAGCGCCGCCTCGCCGCCGAAGAGATGGGCGCAGCCGCTGATGTCGAGCACCAGCCCATGCGGCGGGTCGAGCGCGACCAGCGGGGTGAAACGGTCGCAGAGCCCGGCGAGGCGTTCGAGGAAGCGCGCATCGGCGGCGGGATCGGCCTCGGCGATGGCGAGATCGGGAATGCGGGCGCGGGCATCGGCAAGGGTCAGCCCGCGGGTGAGGCCGAGCGCGACGGCACGCCGGTCGCAATCGGCGAGCCTGAGCGCGCCGCCCTCCTTCTCGACCAGGACGAGCGGCCGCTCATCCGGCCCGGCGCCAGGCGGGAGCGCCCTCTGCCGATGCAGCCGGTCGCTCGCCAGGAATGGAAACCAGAGGGCGAGATAGCGGCGCTGCATCCTGTCGGCCTCCCCCCTCCCGGCTCCATTCCTGGAAAGATCGTCGCTCACGGTTCCACTCCACACGCCACTCACACTCGCCAAGGCCGCCACGATGGCGCAGCAGCCTCAAACTGAAGGCCGGATCACCCGGCGCATTGGCCTCGCGCGGCCGCGACGGCAGGGCCCGCACCAGCCAGCGCGTCGTCGCCGCGCTGGGCGCCGGCTCGGGAGCGACCCGCAGCAGCAGGGTCATGACGCCGGACGCCTCGGCCGCCAGAACGAGGCGCCGGCTGGCGGTCAGATCGAGCTGGCGCGGCTCGCCCCAGGGCTCGATCAGCGCCGCGCCGAGAGCCGAACAGCGGGCCGCCTCGGCCCCGGCACGCAACACGCCCTCGGCATCGCGGGCCCGCACCAGCAGCACCTGCGCGGGGTCGAGGCCGAGCTCGGCGAGACCGGACGGGTGCAGCCGGCCAGCCTCGGCCGCCAGGAAATCCTGCCGGGCCCAGAGCCGGGGCCGCGTCCCCGCGGCCCGCAGGGCCCGGGCCGCGGCGCAGCCGGTCGCGGCGGGCCGCTCGGCCCCAGCCGAGGCATAGACCTCGTGCAGGGCGGCGCGGGCGCGGCCGCCCCCCAGCGGCTCGTCCAGCTCCGCCATGCCGAAGCCGACGCGCTCCACCGGCGCGAGCTCGCGCGCCAGCCCCGCCAGGGCGAGGCTCTGCCGGAGGCCGGCCAGGGAGCGGGAAGAAGCGTCGGGCATGGAATAATGTTCACTATTTGTTCCGATATAAAACCACTCCCAAACCCCGCCGGAGTCAAGCCCGGATATGCGGCACGCTCCTTGCCAGAAAGGCGAGGCGCGGCCGGAATTGCCTTCCAGCCGGCGCAACTGTCGCCAATCCCGGCGTTTCTGTCATATCAAGGAAACGCTGATCGGCTTGCTGCGACGCAGGCACGCCAGCGGCCGCCTTTCCGGGGACCGAGATGAGCTCAGGACTGTTCGCGCTTCTCGACGACATCGCCGGCCTCGCCAAGGTCGCGGCCGCCGCGCTCGACGATGCGGCGAGCCAGGCGACCAAGGCAGGCGCCAAGGCTGCGGGCATCGTCATCGACGATGCGGCGGTGACGCCGCGCTATGCCGTCGGCTTCTCTGCCGACCGCGAATTGCCGATTATCTGGAAGATCGCGCTCGGCTAGCTCAAGAACAAGCTCATCTTCCTGCTGACGGCGGCGCTGGTGCTGAGCTTCATCGCGCCCTGGGCAATCACGCCGCTCCTGATGGCGGGCGGCGCCTATCTCTGCTTCGAAGGCTTCGAGAAGGTCCACGAGCTCGTCGTGCCGCATGCCGAGCACGAGGCGGCGCAAGGCGAAGGCACGGCCGAAATCCTCGATGCCGCACAGCTCGAGCAGCAGAAGATCTCGGGCGCGATCAAGACCGACTTCATCCTCTCGGCCGAGATCATGGCGATCACGCTCGCGACCGTCACCGCCTCATCCTACTGGACGCAAGGCCTGGTGCTCGCCGTGGTCGGCCTCGGCATGACCATGCTGGTCTACGGCGCCGTCGCCTTGATCGTGAAGGCGGACGATGCGGGCGCCGCCATGGCGCGCACCGGCAAGCCCGTCATCCGGCAGATCGGCCGCGGCCTCGTCCTCGGCATGCCGCATTTCCTGAAAGCCCTGAGCGCGGTCGGCACGGCCGCGATGCTCTGGGTCGGCGGCGGCATCATCATCCACGGCCTCGCCGGCTACGGCCTCGACGGCATCGAGCACGCCATTCATGGCGTCTCGGTAGCCGTCGGACAGGCCGTCCCGGCGGCGTCCGGCCTGCTCGCATGGCTGACCACTGCCGGCGCCTCGGCCGTGTTCGGGCTGGCGATCGGCGGGCTCTGCCTCGTCGGCAAGCATTTCGTCGTCGAGCCCGCCCTCAAGGCCAGGCGCGGCAGGGCG
>JAEXUU010000484.1 GCA_023452965.1 Pseudomonadota bacterium
GCGCCCGGCATCAGCGCCCTGATCTGCGTCAACGACTATGCGACCGGCCTGCCCCTTGCTGTGCTGGATGGCGACGAGATCACCCTGATCCGTACCGCCGCAATGTCGGCCGCCGCCGCCTCCTATCTTGCTCCGGCTGAGCCGCTCACGATCGGCTTCGTCGGCTGCGGCCTGCAGGCCCACGCCCATCTCGCCGCCTTCCTCGATCTCTATCCCGGCCTGAAGACGGTGCTGGCGCTGAGCCGCAGCCGGGCCTCTGCCGAGCGCCTTGCAGAGGCCGCTTCAGCGCATGGACTCAAGACCGAGATCCTCGCCGATGCGGACGAACTGCTCGGCCGTTCCGACATCGTCATCTCGATGGTGCCGGGCGCGCCCGGGCTGAAGCCCTTCCTCGACGCCGGCCGGATGCGGGCCTCGTCCTTCGCCTCGGCGGTCGACATCGGCCGCAGCTGGCTCCCCGAGGCGCTGCCGGCCTTCGACTTCCTCGCGACCGACAGCCTGGCGCAGTCGACCGCGCCCTATGACGTCAATTCGCAGCCGGTCGAGACCGTCCGCTTCCAGGACGACCTGATCCAGATCGCGGCGCGCGGCGCCGGGCCCGCCGGGCAGGGGCGCCGGATGTTCTGCTTCCGCGGCTGCGCGCTGGCCGATCTCGCTCTGGCCGGACTGGTCGTCCGCAAGGCGCGCGCGGCCGGCGCTGGAACGAGACTGGAACGATGATCCTGACCGGCCTGAACGCCATCCTCAATGTCGAGGATGCGCGACGCGCTGCCCGCCGGCGCCTGCCGCGCGGACTGTTCGAATATGTCGACCGTGGCGCCGAGGACGAAATCTCGATCGACGGCAACCGGCGCGACCTCGACGCGGTGAAGCTCGCGCCCTCCGTGCTCGTCGATGTCTCGCAGCGCACGCCGGAAGCCGAGGTGCTCGGCCGCCAGCAGCCGTCGCCGCTGGTGATCGCACCGACGGCCGTCGCCGGCCTGGTCTGGCGCGACGGCGAGATCGCCCTGGCGCGGGCTGCCGCTGCGGCGGGCATCCCGTTCTGCGTCTCGACCCAGTCGATCACCTCGATCGAGCGGATCGCGGCCGAATCCGGGGCCGAACTCTGGTTCCAGCTCTATGTCTGGAAGAATCGCGAGCGGACGCTTGCCCTGCTCGACCGGGCCTGGGCGGCGGGTGCGCGGACGCTGGTGCTGACGGTCGACACCGCGGTTGGCCCCAACCGCGAATACAATCTGCGCAACGGCTTCGGCATCCCGCTCAAGCCCTCGTTGCGCGCCGGGATCGATCTCGCGCTGCATCCGCGCTGGACCTTCGACGTGCTGCTGCGCTCGGTCCTCGCCTCAGGCGTGCCGACCTATGCGCACTACCCGGACGAGTTCCGCACCCAGCTCGGCCGCGTCTCGCTCTCCGACGAGATGAGCCTGGCGACCGACGTGACCTGGGAGGATGTCGCGCTGCTGCGGAAGCGCTGGCAGGGCAAGCTCGTGCTCAAGGGCGTGCTGCGCGTCGACGATGCCCGCAAGGCCGCCGAGTACGGCGCCGACGCAATCGTCGTCTCGAACCATGGTGCCCGCAACCTCGATTGCGCGCCGGGGCCGGTCGAGGTGCTGCCCGCCATCGTCGACGCGGTCAGCGACCGCCTTTCCATCCTCGCTGATAGCGGCGTCCGGCGCGGCGCCGACATCGCCCGTTTCCTGGCGCTCGGCGCCTCGGGCGTGCTGATCGGGCGGGCGACGCTCTATGGCGTGGCGGTCGCAGGCGAGGCCGGGGCGAGCCGGGTGCTCGATCTGCTGCGCAACGAGCTCTCAATCACAATGGGCATGCTGGGCGCGAGAACGCTCGCCGACTTGCCGGGCTGTCTCGCCCCGTCGAACTGCAGGTAGGATGGCGCGAGCGGAGGCCTGAACCGGCGCTTCGGCCTGAACCGACCGGCGGCGGCTCACTTTGCGGCGGGAAGGCCGAGCTTCCGGCAGAGTTCCGGCTCGCCGTCCCGCACGAAACTGGCATAGTCGCGCAGATGGACGCCGTCGCTGAAGGCGACGCGAGGCTCCGGAGCGCGTTCCGCTCCGGCAAAGAGATCTGCATAGACGCAGCGCTGCGGCTCGCATGAACCGGCGAGCAGAGACGAGTAGCGGCTCGCCGCCGACCGCGGAAACAGGACGGCCTCCTTGTCGGCGACCGGCGGGATGGCGATCAGTGCGCGGCGGTCGCTCCATGAGGTGCTGAGGCGTTGCCTGAGGCCTCCGAGGCCGGCCTTGAAACTGTTCTCGCCCTTCGCGGTCTCTGGTTCACGCTTCACCCAGATGTCGTTTGTGCCGATCGAAAGCAGGACCGCTTCGGCCTTGTGGGGCGGGGTTATCCTGCGGGCGAGATCGAGAACGTCGCCGACGAGTGCTCCCGACAGGCCGGCATTGACGACTGGCAGGCCGCAGAAGCTGGTCAGGAACAGCCGCTCGGCATGGGAATCGCCCATGACCACGATGTAAGGGCCCCTGACCTGATCGAGCTGGGTCCGGATGGTCTCAAGGCGAAGCTGCCGAAAACCGTCGAAAGGTCGGCGTAGCTCGCCGTTGGCGAGCCAGCCATGGCCGGCCCAGCCGATCGTGGCTGCGAGCAGCATGAGGGAGGTGACGAGCATCGTCACTCCGACCCGCTTCAGCGTGTCGTGCGATAATGCGGGCCGGCGAGCAGTTGCAGCAGGCAGGCTCATAGCAGATTGGCCAGCCCTGCGAGCGAGCCGACGAAGGCGAACATCCGCGACGTGACGGAAGGGCGCTTCTGCTGTGGAGCAGCAATCTGGATTGGGCCTTGCGGCGCGTTGAACGAGACCGGGCGCCGCGGTGGCAGCGTCGCGACGACCAGGGATGCCTTGTGCGGCCGCGCCGGCAAAGCGGCCATGATAGCGACTGGCTTGCTGACGGTTGTTGCCGCCGCGACGGAAGTGCCTCGCATCGGTTCCGCGGCGAAAGCAATGTTGGTGTGGGGCATCGCCGCCAGTGCCCAATCTGCTCGGGCGAGGTGCGTCTCGAATTTCGGCGGTGCCGAAGCATTGCCCGGCAGCCGGTCGATGATCTTGCCCGTCGCGCTGTGCTGTGCCGCGATCGGATGTGGGTCCGGTGCGGTGGGTGCCTGGACATTGGGCGCGCCGAGCAATGCGGCCGCGATGAAAGGCGAGGCCAGGGCGGTTAGCCGGCGGCGGTTCAGGGCAATTGCGAACATGACTGTCCCATTCGGTTCGCTGGGACAGTCGCGAGGCGGTCGGGCGAAATGCCGGCGCGAATGTTGCCGAGTGTTTCGCGCGTGTTGAAAGTTGTAGGTGCTCCGGCGCTCACGGCTGCGAGGGAGGCGCATGCCGCAGCAGCCTGATCCGGGCGATGAGGCCGCGCGGCAGGTTGTCGTGCAGCGTCAGGCTCCCGCCATGGGCGGCGGCGATGGATTGTGCGATCGCCAGACCGAGGCCGAATCCCTCGGAGTCGATCCGACCGCGCGCTTCGTCGCCGCGCATGAAGGGCTCTAGCAGGCGCTGACGGTCATTTTCCGGGATGCCGGGGCCGTCGTCCGCGACCTCGATCAGCAGGCTTTCAGCCTCTTCGCCCAACCGGACGATGGTTTGCGTTCCATAACGCACGGCGTTTTCGACAAGGTTCGTGACGGCACGCTCGAGCTGCTGCGCATCGCCGGTCACGACGATCCAGCGTGGGCCGTCATAGTGGATCTTGTGTCCAATATCGCTGAACTCGTCGGATATGGTCTGAAGGAGACTCGACAGGTCGAAGGCGGCGCGCTTCTCGCGGCGGTTGGCGTCGCGGAGATAGGAAAGCGCGCCCTGGACCATCGTGTCCATATGAGCGAGATCGCGGGTGAACTGGCCGCGCAGCACGCCGTCCTCGATGAACTCGACCCGCAGCCGCATGCGCGTGATCGGCGTTCGCAGATCATGGCTGATCGCCGCCAGCATGCGCGTGCGGTCCGCGAACAGCGCGTGGATCCGGTCCCTCAGCCTGTTCAGGGCGCGCGCGGCGGTCCGGACCTCGGCGGGGCCTTCCTCCCGCAGCGGCGACGGGTCGCGATCGATCGAGAATTCTTCCGCGGCCGAGGCGAAGCGCGCCAGCGGCGCCGTGATGCCGCGCGAAGCCCAGAGGGTGAGGGCGCCGACATTGAGGCCGACAAGAGCGATGGTGGCGAGCACCAGAACCGAAAGCGGGCGTGGCGGTGGTTCCATGACGCCGGCGGCGATCGTGACCTCGAGGCCGGCTCCGTCCGGAAACCCGATCGCGAACTGCCGCGGCGGCCCGCGCCCATCCGGCTCGGATAGAGGCGCTACCCGAAAGCCGTCGCCCAGGCGTCGGGCAATTCCGCCTCTGTCGGGATCCGGAGCAGGACCCGGCGAGCGCCCGGAGAAG
>JAEXUU010000550.1 GCA_023452965.1 Pseudomonadota bacterium
TCGGCGGCCCGGGCCGAAATCTCGCGGACCAGGCGCGTCGTCTCGGTCCGGATGGCGATGAACTCGGCGATGAGCCCGCTGACCTTTTCCATGCGCTCGCTCTCGCTGGAGGGCATGATCTCGGCGAGGTCCTTGCGGCGCTGCTCGACATTGAAGAGACCAGCCTCGACCGTCGTCGCCGCGATGCCCGCCAGATGCGGGTTTCGGGCGGTGTAGATGAGGTAGGAATCGGCGACGACGAGGTTGACCGCCACATTGAGGCGTTCGGCCGAGAGCGCGATATGGTTCTGCTGCGAGGAGCGTGTGTTCATCGTGTCGATGCGCGCCATCGCCAGCAAGGCGAAGCCGACCGCAACCAAGGCGCCGGTCGCGACAATCGCGATCAACCCCAGAATCTGGGTCCTGATGGATTTCATGCTGTTCCCCTGCGCCGTCGTTCGATTGCGGCGACGCAGGGTAACCTAGGGTTTTGAATGCAGCGTTAACTGCGTTCCGCCCGATCGAGACTAGTCCTCGGTCTTGGCGGTCTTCTTGGTTGCGCTGGCCTTCTTGGGCGTCGCAGTCTTCTTGGCCGTGGCGCTCTTGGCCTTTGCCGGCGCCTTGGCGGCCGCAGGCTTGGCGCTTGCCTTCGCCTTGGTCTTGGTGCCGCCGCCCGCTGCCGCCTTGGCGTTGACCAGCTCGATGGCCTGCTCTGGCGTAATGTCCTCCTGCGTCATCGACTTCGGCAGGGTGGCGTTGACCTTGCCCCAGTTGACGTAAGGCCCGTACTTGCCGGCGCGCACCACCATCTTGCCGCCAGCGGGATGGTCGCCGAGCTCACGGCCGGGCGCCGCCGCAGCGCCGAAGCGCCGGCCGCCGGCGCCGCTTTCCTTGGCGACGATCAGGTCGATGGCGCGGTTGGCGCCGATGTCGAGGATGTCGTCGTCCTTGTCGATGTTGGCGTAGGTCTTGCCGTGCTGGACGTAAGGCCCGTAACGGCCGATGCCCGCAAGGATCGGCTCGCCGCTCTCCGGATGGCGCGCAACCTCACGGGGGAGCGAGAGCAGCGCGAGCGCCTTCTCGAGTGAGAGCGTTGCGGCATTCTCGCCCTTGGGCAGACTGGAGCGCTTCGGCTTCTCGCCCTCGCCGAGCTGGACATAGGTCCCGAAGCGACCCTCGCGGACGCTGACCTCGAGCCCGCTATCCGGATCGGTACCGAGCACGCGCACGCCATTGACCATCTGGCCGCCGCCTTCACCGGAGCCTTCGCCTTCGGCCGGCACGGTCAGTGGCCGGGTGAAGCGGCATTCGGGATAGTTCGAGCAGCCGACGAAAGCGCCGAACTTGCCGAGCTTGAGCGAGAGCGTGCCGGTGCCGCAGACCTGGCAGCGGCGCGGATCGCCACCGTCGGCGCGTGGCGGGAAGACGTAGTCGCCGAGGATGCCGTTCAACGAGTCCAGGACCTCGGTGTCGCGCAGCTCCTTGGTCTCGCCGATCGTCGCGGTGCACTCTTCCCAGAATTCGCGTAGCAGCGCCTTCCAGTCGATCTCGGCATTGGAGACGCGGTCGAGCTTCTCCTCGAGGCTCGCCGTGAAGTCGAACTCGACATAGCGCTTGAAGAAGCTCTCCAGGAACGCCGTGACGAGCATGCCCTTGTCCTCGGGCACGAGGCGCTTCTTCTCGATGCGGACATATTCGCGATCGCGCAGCGTGCCGAGCGTCGCGGCATAGGTCGAGGGACGGCCGATGCCGAGCTCTTCCATCCGCTTGACCAGGCTCGCTTCGGAGAAGCGCGGCGGCGGCTCGGTGAAGTGCTGGTCGGCGGCGATGGCACGCTTCTCCAGCGGGTCGCCCGCCTTCATGGGCGGCAGCTTCCTCGAATCCTCGTCTTCCTCGTCGTCTCGGCTCTCCTGATAGAGCGTCAGGAAGCCGTCGAAGAGCACGACCTGGCCGGTGGCACGCAGTTCGAGATCGCGGGCGCCGACCTTGGCTGCGATGTCGACCGTGGTGCGCTCGATCGACGCGGATTCCATCTGGCTGGCGATGGTGCGCTTCCAGATCAGCTCATAGAGCTTGGCCTGCTCGGGCTCGAGATGGCGCGCGACCATCGCCGGCAAGCGGCCGAGATCGGTCGGGCGGATGGCTTCGTGAGCCTCCTGCGCGTTCTTCGCCTTGACCGTGTATTTGCGCGGCGCCTGCGGGACGTAATTGTCGCCGAACTCCTTGCCGATCACGCGGCGCGCCGCGGCGATCGCCGAGCCGTCCATGTCGACGCCGTCGGTACGCATATAGGTGATCAGGCCGACCGTCTCGCCGCCGATGTCGACGCCTTCATAGAGGCGCTGGGCCAATTGCATGGTGCGGGCCGGGGCGAGGCCGAGCTTGCGCGAGGCCTCCTGCTGCAGCGTCGAGGTCTGGAAGGGCGGCTGGGGGTGGCGCCTGACCGGCTTGGCCTCGACCTCGGCGACGCTGAAGGCCGCCGTGTCGAGCGCGGCCTTGAAGGCGGCGGCTTCCTCGCCGGTGCCGATGTCGAGCCGGGTGATCTTCTTGCCGGCGGCGCCGCTGAGGCGGGCGTCGAAGGTCGCGCCGGTCCTGGTCGCGAGCGTCGCGGTGAGCGACCAGTATTCGCGGGCTCGGAAGGCCTCGATCTCGCGCTCGCGATCGCAGACCAGCCGCAGCGCCACCGACTGGACGCGGCCGGCCGAGCGGGCGCCCGGCAGCTTGCGCCAGAGCACCGGCGAGAGCGTGAAGCCGACGAGATAGTCGAGCGCGCGGCGGGCGAGATAGGCGTCGACCAGCGCCTGATCGATCTGGCGCGGATTGGCGAGCGCGGTCTGCACCGCCTCCTTGGTGACGGCGTTGAAGGTAACGCGCTCGACCGGGATGCCTTTGATGGCGCGCTTCTGGTTCAGCGCCTCCAGAACGTGCCAGGAAATCGCCTCTCCCTCGCGATCCGGGTCGGTCGCCAGGATGATCTTCTCGGCGTTCTTGGCGGCCTTGGCGATCTCCGAGACCTGCTTGGCACCGCGGCCCTCGATCTCCCAGAGCATGGCGAAATCGTTCTCGGGATCGACCGAGCCGTCCTTGGCCGGCAGGTCGCGGATGTGCCCGAACGAGGCGATCACCTCGTAATCGGAGCCCAGGTACTTGTTGATCGTCTTGGCCTTGGCCGGCGACTCGACGACGAGAAGCTTCATGATGCGGATACTCGATGAGACAGCCTCCGCCACCGCACACCCGGCCGGGAAGGCGGCGGGCGCGGCAGGTGGAGGCTCCGAAGGTTCGGAATTTGCGCGCGAAAGTGGTTCAGCCCGTCGCCGCTGTCAAACTGCGATTGTGCTTTGCGTCAAGTGGGGAACGGGGTAGGGCGCTCCCGCAACCGCGAACTGGGCGGTGCAGCAGAAATGGGGGAGCGCCGATGTCCGTTCAAGTCCGCGTCAGCCGCGTCACCGCGCAGGATGTCCGCCGACGCAAATCGGGCGAGCCGATCGTCTCGCTGACCGCCTATACGGCGCCGATGGCGGCGCTGGTCGACGAGGTCGCTGATTTCATCCTGGTCGGCGACTCGCTCGGCATGGTGGTCTACGGGCTCGACACCACCGTGCCTGTGACCCTCGACATGATGATCCTGCACGGACAGGCGGTGATGCGGGCGACACGGAAGGCGCTGATCGTCGTCGACATGCCGTTCGGCTCCTATGAGGAGAGCCGCGAGCCGGCGCTGCGCAATGCGGTGCGAATCCTCAAGGAGACCGGCTGCGGCGCGGTGAAGCTCGAAGGTGGGCTGCGCATGGCCGAGACGGTGCGCTTCCTGGTCGAGCGCGGCG
>JAEXUU010000577.1 GCA_023452965.1 Pseudomonadota bacterium
GCATTGCCGTCGCCGTCGCTGTTGGCATGGGCGCCGAACCCCTCGCCCCAGAAGCTGAAGCGCTCGTCGAGGCGCGGCGCCGGCATCGCGACCGGCCCCTTGGCGCTCGGCAGATCGGCCGAGAACCCGGCTGCGACCTCGCCGCCCGGCACCGGCAGCAGCGAGCCGCGCAGGCGCCCAAGCACCGCCTCGCGCACCAGCCGGCTTTCGCCGACCGCGACCGAGACGCCCTGGGCATGGGCCTCGCCCGAAAGCAGGTCGAAGCCGGCCCTTGCCTCGGCCGCCGTCGCCGAGACCAGCGTGTCGTAGATGGGATTGCCGACGCCGAGCCGCTCCGCCGCATTGGCGATGAAGCCCTGGTTGCGGGTGACCGCGACGAAGGGGCGATTGCCGCCGCCGTCCGGGCCGAAGCCGGTATCGTTGCGGGTCATGGTCAGCACCACATCCTGCGCGCCGTGGACCAGCGTCGGCGTCAGGAAGGCGAAGTTCGACGACACGCCGGCGAACTGACCGCTGACTCCGCCCGCGGCGGTGAGGATGGTGTAGCTCGTGGCCGCCGCATAATTCCCGGCCGCGGCGAGCACCTGGACAGTGCCGCCCGACAGCGTCGCCATCCCCGTGGCATTGATCCGGTCGCCCTGGCCGGCGGCGTTGATCTCGAGCTGATAGGTCGAGCCCGCCGCGAAGGCGACATTGCCGGCGACGTTCAGCGTCCCGATCGAATTGCCCGGCGCGACCGTACCGCCCCCAGCGACCGCGATCCCGCCAACCGTGCCGGTGCCGGCGAGAATGCCGCCGCCCACCGTCACCGCCGAATTGGCGATCGAGCCGTTCACCACCAGCGTGCCGCCCGCAATCGTCGTCGCGCCGGAATAACCGCTGGTTCCGCTGAGCGTGAAGGTCCCGGAACCGGCCTTCGTCAGGCCGCCTGTGCCGTTGATCGCCCCGGAGAAGGTGGTGGAACTGCCATCGCCGCCCGTGCTCAGGGTGCCCGCGCCGAGCGCAACCGTCCCGGCGCCGGACAAGGACGCGACCGTCTGGTTGAAGCCCGCCAGATCGAGCACCGCGCCGGCCCCGACCGTGAACGCAGAACCCGCAGCGAAGGTGCCGGCCGCCCCAGCCCGCAGCGTCCCGCCCGCAACGGTCGTCGCCCCCGTGTAGCTGTTGGCGCCGCTCAGCGTGAAGGTGCCCGCCCCCGCCTTGGTCAGGCCGCCCGTGCCGGTGATCGCGCCCGAGAAAGCGGTCGAGCTGCCATCGGAACCGGTGGTCAGCGTGCCCGCGCCGAGCGTGACCGAGCCGGCCCCGCCCAGCGAGCCGATGCTCTGGTTGAGGCCCGCGAGATCGAGAACAGCCCCAGCAGCGACCGTGAAGGCCGAGGCGGCCGAGAACGCGCCGGCAGCCCCGGCCCGTAACGTTCCGCCGGTAACGGTCGTCGCACCGCCATAGGCGTTGGCACCACTCAGCGTGAAGATGCCGGCCCCGGCCTTGGTCAGGCCTCCGGTCCCGCTGATCGCGCCGGAGAAGGCGGTCGAGCTGCCATCGGAGCCCGTGGTCAGCGTGCCCGCACCGAGCGTCACCGCGCCGGCGCCGGCGAGCGAGCCGACGCTCTGGTTGAAGCCCGCGAGGTCGAGCGTGGCGCCCGAGGCAACCGTGAGAGCAGAGGCCGCCGAGAAGGAGCCGGCCGCGCCCGCCCGCAGCGTTCCACTCGCGACCGTCGTCGCGCCGGCATAGGTATTGGCGCCGCCTAGGACCAAAGTGCCCGCCCCGGCCTTGGACAGCGCGCCCGGTCCCGAGAGCGGCTGCGTCACCGTGAAGCTGTTGCCGGCATCGGCGATGTCGAAGCCGCCGCCGGCGGTGCCAAGGACGACGTTGCGCGCGAGCTGCGTCAGCGTCGTTCCGGTGACCTGCAGCACGCCGCCGTTCAGCGTCAGCGCTCCCGCCGCGTTGCCGAGATTGGCATCGGCCGCGATGCTGACGGCCCCGCCGGCGATCGTGGTCCCGCCCGCATAGGTGTTGGTGCCCGAAAGCGTCAGCGTGCCCGTGCCCGTCTTGACCAGCGAGCCGTTGCCGCTGATCACGCCGCTGACCGTGGTCGAACTGTTGTTGCCACCGACCGTCAGCTCGTTGGTTCCGAGCACATAGGAACCCGCACCCGCGATCGAGCCCGCGCTCAGCTTGCCGTCATTGTTCGGTCCGGTGCTGAACGAGAAATCGGTGATCCCCCCGGAATTGGTGACCAGGGTCGCATTGCCGCCCGTGGCGAACTGGACGAAATTCAGGCCGCCATTGTTGACGATGACTGCGTTTCCGGCGGTGCTGTTGTCGCGAAACGCAACGGTCTGGCCAGCGTTGTTGGTTATCTGCGCGTTACCGGCAGTGCTGTTGGTGAAGAAGGTGAGAAAAAACCCGTTGGTGATCGTGGCGTTACCGGCCGTGCTCGCTTGATCGAATTGCAGGTCGCCCGCGCCGGTGATGGTGAAGGTCGCGTTCGCCGCGCTGCTGGTGTCATGGAAGATCATGACGCCCGAATTCGTGATGTTCGCATTCCCGGCATTGCTCGAGAAATAGAAGTCCGCGAACTGCTGGTTGTTGATGGTGGCACTGCCGGCCGTGGTCGAGTCGACGAAGTGCATCGTCCCCGTATTGGTGATGTTCGAATTTCCGCCCGTTGCGGTGCCGCGGAAGTTCAGATTCCCACCACTCGTGATGACCGCGGTGCCGGCACTGGCCGCCACCTGGAACTCCATGACGCTGACGCCGACGGTGGGGTTGACGAAGTTCTGCGTCTGGGCCGAATTGTTGACGATGCCCGCGCCGGTGAAGATCAGCCTGTTGTTGTTGGTGATCGTATAGGCAGCGGCGCCGGCGTTGAAGGTGAAGCCGCCGAGCGTGGTGTTGCCGGCGTTGGTGAGCGCCGTCGCGTTCGATGTGTCAAAAAATCCGGTGCCGGTCGGAACCGTAGCCGGGCTCCAATTAGTCCCGGTCGACAGTTCCGGAGTACCGGGAGCGGCCAGCCAGGTCGCGTCTTGCGCCAGGGCGCCCGGTATCGGCGCCAGGCTCAACGCCGTACCCGCCAAC
>JAEXUU010000588.1 GCA_023452965.1 Pseudomonadota bacterium
CAACACGCGCCAGCAGCTCTCGCAGACCGCGCTCTCGCTGGCCTCCCAGGCCGATCAGAGCGTGCTGCGGCTGTTCGGCTGATCCGCGGGAGGGCGCCTGCCCTCCCCGCGAACCGGAAGGCGGAGACGGACATGGCTCTCAAGGTCGAGCTCAAGCCGAACGAGCTCATCATCATCGGCTCCGTCGTCATCCGCAACGACGAGCAGCGCACGCGCTTCTTCATCGAGGGCGACGCGCCGATCCTGCGCGAGAAGGACATTCTCACCGCGGCCAGCGCCGACACCCCGGCCAAGAAGATCTATCTCGCGATCCAGCTGATGTATCTGGAGCAGGATCCGACGCACGAGCATGAAGTCTTTTTCCAGCTCGTGCGCGATTTCCTGCAGGCAGCGCCCAGCGCTCTGCCGCATATTCACGAGATCAATAACTGCATTTTAAGCAGCGAGCTCTACAAAGCTCTGAAGGCAGCCAAGAAGCTGATCGCCTACGAAGCGGAACTCATCGAGAATGCAAAACGCGTATAATGCGTATGCCGCTGCCGCCAGATCGGCTCAGACGACCGCCTCCCCGCGCGAACTCGAAGCGTCCCTGCTGATCAAGGCTGCGACGCGGCTGCAATCCGTCGCCGATGACTGGACCATCCGGCAGACCGAGCTTGATGGCGCCCTCAGCTACAATCGCAAGCTCTGGACGCTGCTGGTCTCGGCGGTGATCAAGGAGGACAATCCTCTCCCGGTCGAGATCAAACGCGGCGTGCTCGGCCTGGCCAACTTCGTCTTCAACCACACCTTCAAGATCGCGGCCGCGCCTGCGCCCGAGCATCTCGGCGTCCTCGTCAGCATCAATCGCGACCTGGCGGCGGGCTTGCGCGGGCGCTGAGCCCTTTCCTGGGCCGCCTCGCCCCTGACTGAACCGAAACGAAAACGCCGCCCGAATTACGGGCGGCGTTTTCGTTTGTGGGACCACGGCAAGGCGAAGGCGGCGCCGAGCGCCGCCCTGGTCCGTTACAGATAGTTCGTCAGGCTCAGCTTGGAGAGGATCGAGGTCGTCTGGTAGCTCGCCTGAAGCTGGTTCTGGAGCGCCAGGATCTGCACCGCCACTTCCTCGGTGGTGACGTTCTCGATACCGTCCAGCGTCGTCGTCAGATAGTTCTTGGTCGCGGTGTGCCGTTCCTTGGCCTGCGCCAGCGCCGTCTGCGCCGTGCCGAACTCGACGATGATCTCGGAGGGGTTCTGGACGCCCGGCGGGAAGCCCAGCGCGTTGCGCGCCCGCTCGGTCAGCGCCTCATAGCGCGCCTCGGAATTCGGATCGCTCGCGGGGAAGGTCTCGGCCGCCAGCACCGCGAACTGCGCCAACCCGGTCCGGAACGCTTCCTCGTTGGCGCGCGCGCCGGTTGCGACGATCTGGCTCTGGTCGGCCTGGGTACTGGAGGTGGCGCGCGCCGGGCCGGCCGCGTCGTCGCCCCTGTACCAGATCACCGTATTGGCATCGGTGCCGGGCGCCGGCGCCGTGGACGCCGTGTCGAAGGGCGGCCCTGGCACCCGCAGCGGCGGATTGCTCGGGCTGCCATTGAAAAAATCCTTGGCCGCGACCTGAGCCGACGAAGCCGAGAGGGTGGTGCTGGCCTCGCGCTTCAACGCCGCGTCGATCGTCGCGCGCAAATTCGTCGCCGTCGCATTGTTGTCCGCGCCAATCACGAAGCTACCATGGGCGGTGCCGTCCGTGCCTTCGGCGCGGGCGGTCAGCGTGATCTCCTCCTTCGTGCCGTCCGGCAGTTCGAGCTTGATCGTCAGCGTCTCGCCCGGCAGCGGCGTACCGACCACGTTGACCGCGATATCGGCCGGCGGCCCCGCGGTGTAGTTCACCGTCAGCGCCGCCGAATTGGTCGAGGCGCCGGTCAGGTCGAAGCCATAAGGCGGATCGCCCGCCTCCTTCGCGATCGTCGCCGAGGTGCCGGCACCGCCCGTCGTCAGCCGGCCGAGCCCGTTGGCGCCGAGATCGGCCTGGCGGCGCTCGGAGATCAGCTGCTTCAACCCGGCGCGGTTGGCGCCGTCTCCATTCATGATCAGCGAATAGTTGGCGACCGGTTCGACATCGGCCGTGCGGCCGGAGAACAGGTAGCGGCCGTTGACGTTGGTGTTGAGCAGATCGAGCGTCTGCTTGAACTTCTCCTCGGCCAGAACCTGCGGCGCGGAGCGGCCGGTCGAGCTCGGCAGATAGCTGCCGGTGCGCGTGTCGCTCACCGTCTCGCGCGTCATCTTGGCGAAGTTCTCGACCGCCGTGGAAGCGAGCTTCAGATTGACTTCGGAGCGCTGGATCCCGGTCAGGTAGCCTTCGAGCGTCGAGAGCTTGTTGTTGAGATCGAGGCTCCGGCTCCGGTCCATGCCAAGGCCGGCGAAGGTATCGCTCTTCTTCTTGGTGGCGAGCTGGCGTTGCAGATCGTCGAACTGCGCGCGGCTGGAGACGAACTGGTTCGGCTTGGCCGAGCGATAGGCGCCGGTGCCGGTGGCGGTGATGGTCATGGCGCGGTTTCCTTACAGTCTCAACAGCACGTCGAGCAGCTCCTTGACGGTCGAGATCACCCGCGCATTGGCGGCGTAAGCCGACTGGAGCTCGATCAGGGTCGACATTTCCTGATCGACATTGACCTGTGCATCCTCGAGGAAGCGGCTCTGCACGGCCGCGAGCGCGACCTGCTGCCCCTCGTCGAGCCGCTGGGCGGCGGCGCTCGCCTGCCCCTGCCCGGCGACGACGCGCTGGACGAAGTTCGCCATCGTCATCGACGAGGTCGCGCCCGAGCCGTCGAAACCGGTGGCGTTGGTGAA
>JAEXUU010000600.1 GCA_023452965.1 Pseudomonadota bacterium
ATCCGACCCAGTCCACGAAGCGCCGCATCACCTGCGAGGCAGGTTCCGGCTTCTCCGTCGCGGCCGCCCAGGCCAGTGGATGGCGAGACCAGAACGCCATCGTGGCTTCGTCGGGCACGGCGCCGTCGAGCGGCGCCAGCACCGCCTCGAACTCTCCGATGACGGCGCCACCCGCCGCGACGGCGACGGAGCCGAAGGAGAGCATCGAATTGATGCCCGGCGTCGGTCCGTCGAACTCGCAATCCGTCACGACATGGAAAGGCGGGATGGGTCCCCGTCGAGTCGATTGATCTCAGCTATGCGCTCGCTGCGGCAGGCGCGGCAGCAGGATCGTCAATAGTCCGAGCAGCGGCAGGTAGGAACAGACCTTGTAGACGAAGGTGATGCCGTAGGCGTCGGCGAAGCCGCCGAGGAAGGCGGCGCCGAGGCCGCCCGCGCCGAAGGCGAAGCCGAAGAACATCCCGGCGATCAGGCCGACGCGGCCCGGCACCAGCTCCTGCGCGAACACCACGATCGCCGAGAAGGCCGAGGCGAAGATCAGCCCGATCATCACGCTCAGCACGCCCGTCCAGAACAGGTCGGCATAGGGCAGCAGCAGCGCGAAGGGGATGACGCCGAGGATCGAGAACCAGATCACGAAGCGCGCCCCGAACCGGTCGCCGATCGGCCCGCCGGCGAAGGTGCCGATCGCGGCCGCGCCGAGGAACAGGAACAGCATCAGCTGCGCATCGCGGAAGCCGAGCTGGAACTGCTCGATGACATAGAAGGTGAAGTAGCTGGAGATGCTCGCCATGTAGACGTTCTTGGTGGCGGTCAGCAGCACCAGGACGGACAAGGCGAAGGCGATGCGCCCGCCGGGCAGGGGCAAAGCGCGGCTCGCCGGCGGGCGGCCGGCCTGCGCCAGGCGATGGGCGGCATACCAGGACCCGACCCGGGTCAGGACGACGACGCCGGCCATGGCGATGACCGAGAGCCAGGCAACGCTGCCCTGGCCGAAGGGCAGGACGATGAAGGCCGCCAGCAGCGGCCCCAGCGCCGAGCCGAGATTGCCTCCGACCTGGAACAGGGACTGCGCCAGGCCATGCCGCCCCCCAGAGGCGAGCCGCGCCACCCGCGACGCCTCCGGATGGAAGACCGCCGAGCCGAAGCCGATCAGGCAGGCTGCGACGATCAGCACGGTGAAGTTATGGGCATTGCCGAGCAGGATCAGCCCGCCAAAGGTCGAGGCCATGCCCGCCGGCGCCGAATAGGGCATCGGCCAGCGATCGGTCACCAGCCCCACCACCGGCTGCAGCAGCGAGGCCGTGACCTGGAACGCCATGGTCAGCAGGCCGATCTGGACGAAATCCAGACCGTAATTGGCCTTGAACAACGGGTAGAGCGAGGCCAGCAGCGACTGCATGACGTCGTTGAGCAGATGGCAGACGCTGACGGCGAGCAGGATCGAGGTCGTCGCCTTTTCGAAACGCGGGCGGACTTCCGGGGCGACTGCGACCATCGACTTGATCTCCTGCGCGCGGACTGATCGCGCGAGGCTCTTCTACAAAGCTTGCCGATGACCTTCATTCGTGTTTCGGTCAAAAACCTTCGCGTTTGGGCCAAAGATGAGACAATTGCCGCGCCAAAGCCTGGAGGCGCTCGAGGATCGCCACCACCGCAGTCTCGGCTGGATCGCCCGCTCGGAAGCCGATGTGCTGGTCCACAGCTCGGACAATCCTGCAGGCTACAAGGTTCCGCTCCACTGCCACCGTCAGGACCAGTTGCTCTGCGCATTCTCCGGCGTCGTGCTTGTCGAGACGGAGCAGGGTTGCTGGATGGTCCCGCCCGGCCATGCGCTGCTCATCCCCGCGCGCCTGCAGCATTCCGTCGAGATGCTGAGCGATGTCGACATGAAATCGGTCTATCTCCTGCCCGGGCTCGGCGATCTTGCAGCGCGCATGTTGCAGGTGCTCGGCGTGACCGACCTCGCCCGCGCGCTGATCGACGAGGCGATCCGCCTGCGCGATGCGGAGCCGGGCACGCGCAAGGTCGCCCGCGTGCTGGAATTGCTGGCAGAAGAGATCGCAACGCTGGAGGCAAGGCCACTGGGCCTGCCCTTTCCCTCGGACAAGCGCCTCGCCGCGCTTTGCCGGACCTATATGGCCGCCCCCTCTGTCACCGAACGGCTCGA
The DNA here is from genome assembly GCA_023452965.1 of Pseudomonadota bacterium. The sequence goes on from JAEXUU010000600.1 coordinate 2,171, forward strand.
CGACTGGGCGGGCAGACTGGCGATGAGCAGGCGCACCTTCACCCGATTCTTCCAGAAGGAGACCGGCCTCAGCTTCGTCGCCTGGCGCCAGCAGGCGAGCCTGTTCGCCTGCCTGCCGAAACTGGCCGAAGGCGCATCGGTCACCGACATCGCCTTGCTGGCCGGCTACGACAACGTCGCGGCCTTCACGACGATGTTCAAGCGCAGGCTCGGAACCGCGCCGCGCAACTATATGCGCGCTGCGACGGCGCGATAGTTGCTGTCACCTGCATCTGCCGCTCAACCCGCCGCAAACCGGGCCTCGGCCGCACCCAGCGCCTCGATCTCGACCCTGGCGACGGCGCCCGGTGGCAGCCATTGCGTCTTCACCAGGCTGCCGAGCAGCACGGTCTCGCCGGCCCGCAACGGTTCGCCGCGCGCCAGCGCGTGATCGGCGAGCCAGGCCAACGCCGTGTATGGGTGGCCGAGCACGTCCGCGCCGACACCGGTGCCGACCTCGACGCCGTCGACCAGCGTGTGCCCATGCAGCCCGGCGAGATCCGGCAGCGCGTCCGGTGCCAGCCCGACGCCGAGCCCGCAACCGGCCGCGAAGAAGTCGTCGGCGATCAGCATCGGTGTGCCGATCGTCTGCCAGTCGACATAGCGGTCGTCGACGATCTCGATCGCCGCCATGACCGCGCCGACCGCGCTGCGCACGCTGTCTGCGGTCGCTCCCTCTCCGGCAAGATCATGCGCCAGCCTGACCGCGACCTCGCACTCGACGCCGACGCGGACGAAATCGCCATGGCGCAGCACGGCGCCGCTTGCATGGCTCGAGCCGGCGAAGAGCCCGGCGGCACAGGGGTGGCCGATGCCGAGATAGTCCTGCATCACCGGCGTGGTGCAGCCGATCTTCCAGCCGCTCCGCCGGCCGAAGCGCGAGGCTGCCAGCCGCCGATGCACGGCGCCCTGCACGGCATAGGCCCGAGCGACGTCGGGCGGCGCCTTGCCTGCTTGCGCCGGCAGCGGCGTGCGCGCAAGCCGGGCAGCGGCGATGGTCTCGGCGAGCGTGGCGATGGCTTCAGTCTCAGGCAAGGCGGTCTCCGGCATTCCTCTAGCGGGAGCCTGCCATAGCCGCGCCTGCTCTGGCCAGCACGGGGCCATCAAAACAGAAGGCCCGCTTGCGCGGGCCTTCCAGGTCGTTTCCAGAGTCCAGACAGCGTTACTTCGGCGCAAAAATGCCGACGCTGCTCGCGGTGATGTCGAAGGACAGCGTGCCGACCACGGTCGGGTTGCACCACTTCGATCGGCCCGAGCCCGAGACGATGCCGCGCGGATCGGCCGTCAGCGCGAAGCACTCGGTCTTCGACAGGCTGGTGTCGTGATAGCGCACATCCGCCGTCAGGTTCTTCCAGGTGTAGGAG
>JAEXUU010000608.1 GCA_023452965.1 Pseudomonadota bacterium
GTCCGGGCCCGCTCCGGCGAGACGCCGGTGATCGGCGTCGTCCCCGGCCGCATCATCACCGAGCGGCTGTCCATGCGCCTGCCGGAGCAGGACGATGTCGCCCTGCCCGATCTCGCCCAGGATGCGATCAAGGTCACGGTGATCGAGCGCCATGGCCGCAATGGCGGCATCGCCACCGGCTTCGTCCATGGCTTCGGCATGAGGCACGGCGCCATCGCCTCCTCGGTCGGCCATGACAGCCATAATCTCTGCGTCGTCGGGGTCGACGAGCCTTCGATGGCGGCCGCAGCGAACCGGCTGATCGCGCTCGGCGGCGGCTTCGCCGTGGCGGAAGCCGGCGAAGTCACGGCTGAACTCGCGCTTCCCGTCGCCGGCTTGATGAGCGAGCGCCCCTTCGAGGAGGTTCGCCATGGGCTGGAAGGGCTGCGCAGCGCTGCGAAGGCGCTCGGCGTCGTCCTAGCCGAGCCCTTCCTTCAGGTCGCCTTTCTGACCCTGCCGGTGATCCCGCATCTGAAGATCACCGACAAGGGGCTCGTCGACGTCGATCGCTTCGACTTCGTCTAGCGAGGCGTGCCATCCTCGATCTGCGCGTCGAGGACGCAGCGTCAATCGCGCGCGAAAAGTTCCGCGCAGCGCGAGAAAGACAGACCCATGCCGCCGGTATCCCGGCTGATGCGGATCGACTCGATGATTCCCTGCGGATCGGCCGCGATCTGGGCTTCGCAGACATAGTTGAGCTGCCGCGGCGGCTGGTAGCTCGTTGTCGTGGTCATGGTGCGCCGGCCGTCCAGCGTCTGGGTCGGCACGCTACGGGTCTGGAAGCTGCCGGGGCGATACGAGGTCGCCTCGCCGCCGCGCCAGGTGTAGATCTGGCCGCCATTGTCGCGCGGGAATCCGGTCACCGGCGGGCCGTTCGCGACGAAGAAGGAATCGGCGCTCTGTCCGACCCAATCGCTCCTGAGGTTTTCCGCCGCCTGCTGCGTGGTCTGGCATCCGGCCAGAGCCACGGCGATCACGGCAACAAGCATAGTCGTCTTCATCTCGTCCCTGAACAGTTTCCCCGGCCCCCTATGCCGGCAGGGATGATCTCCTAGCCCAGAGACCTTCAGGGTTCGCGACGCGGTTCCGTAAAATCGACGGCAGGCGATTAACCGGCCGGTCGCCGCAGCGTCGGCCGGATGAGCGTCAGAGATCGACCTCGATCCCTTCGGCCTTCGCCTTCGCGCGCAGGCCGTAGCGGCGCATGCCGGGGAGTCTGGTTCCGTCCTGTTCCTCAATGGCATGCGCCAGGAGCTTCATCCGCTCTGCGAACCAGTTCCCTCCCATGCTCGCCGGATCGATGACGAGGATGAGCTGGCCGGTATCGGGCGGGCCGCCCTTGTCGTCGAGGAAGGAGGAAGCCTGGAAGGCGAAATGCGTACCGACCAGCGCGGCAGCCAGGATCTCGACCATCATGGCGAGCGTCGCGCCCTTGGCGTCGCCGCGCGGCACCATCGTGCCGGCGAGCGCGGCGGCCGGGTCCGTGGTCGGCTTGCCGGCGCTGTCCAGCGCCCAGCCTTCCGGGATGCTCTCGCCCTTCTGCTTGGCGGCAACGAGCGGCCCGCGGGCGACCTTGGACAGCGCGATGTCGATGAGCAGTGGCTCGCGACCGGCCAGAGGAGCAGCGAAGGCGATCGGATTGGTGCCGAAAACCGGCTTCGCCCCGCCCCAGGGCGCGATCGCTCCCGGCGTGTTGGCGAAGAGCAAGGCGACCAGCCCCTGTTCGGCGAGCCTTTCGACATGCAGCCCGGCTGCACCGCAATGGTTCGAGCGGCGTATCGGCGCCGCGACGATGCCCTGCCGGCGCGCGAGCTCGGGCAGCTCGACGATGGCGAGGTCGATCGCCGGATAGGCGAAGCCATGGGCGGCGTCGATCGCCAGCACGCCGGGCTTGGGCTGGCGTGCCGTCGGCACGGCCTGTCCGTCGATCTTGCCGGACTTCAGCATGGCGAGATAGGTCGGCACCCGAGACAGGCCGTGGCCCTTGAGACCGTCGGCCTCCGCCGCCACGAGAGCCTGCGCCACCGAGGCGGCGTTGGCGGCCGACGCGCCGGCGGCGACGAACAGCCCCGCGACCTTCTCTTCCGCCTGTATCAGCGACAGCCGCGTCATGCCCGGCCCTCCAGCGCAGCGATCACCCGCTCGGCGACGAGCCCGGAGACCCGCCCGTTCGATTCCACCGTGTTGCCCGCGATATGCGGGGTCAGGATCAGGTTCGGCGTGCCGGCAAAGAGCTTGGCGCCGTCCGCCTTGAGCGGCTCCTGCTCGAAGACGTCGAGCGCCGCTCCTGCGAGCCTGCCGCCCTTCAGCGCCGCGACCAGGGCCGCCTCGTCCATGACGCCGCCGCGCGCCGCGTTGATCAGCACCGCATCGGGTTTCATCTTGGCGAAGGCGGCCTCGCCGATCACGCCGCGCGTCTCGGGCGTCAGCGGCAGATGGATCGAGAGCACGTCCGACGTTGAAAGCAGGCCATCGAGTTCGAGTTTCTCGACGCCCTGCCAGACCGGCGCGTCGGCCGGCACATAGGGATCGTAGGCGGCGACCGTC
>JAEXUU010000680.1 GCA_023452965.1 Pseudomonadota bacterium
TCGACGGACAGCCCGACGACCGGCTGCCCGGACTTGTCCGCGAAGCTCACGGCCACCACCTCGGCACCGCCTTCCCGCCGCAGATCGGCATCGACATGCCAGCCACGCTCGCCCTGCGCCCGCATCCGGGCGATCTCCTGATTGAAGCGCTGGCTGGTCTCGTAGGCGCTTTTCACGTCGACACCCGGCATGGTCCGGATCGCGATCGTCATCATCACCCCGTTGACGCCCGCGACCACGGCGAAGAAGCCGATCATCGCGAAGAGCACGAAGCGGCCGCTGAGCCTGAAGGGCGCGCGCGGCGCCGGCGGCGGCGCTGGCAGGTCGATCGGCATGGCAAAGCCTCCGCAGCAGGACATGGAGCTCTCGCTAGATCAGGAAGGGGAAAGCCTCGGAGCGAAGATTTCGCATGGTTCCTGCCTGTACACTTTGATCCCGATCAGATCGGGCTTCGGGCGGGCGCCATTTGCGCGCCCGCCCGAGAAATCCGGCTTAGAGAATTTCCGCGATTCCCTGAATCTCGGAAATTCTCTATCTCTTTGTTTTATCGCGTTTTCTTCACGCTAAGCGGTATCCACTTCGCTCGAAAACGCTCTACGGCGCCATGAAGTGATCCTCGGCCCGCACGACCTCGCCGGCGAAGAGATCCGAGGCGGTGATGGTGACCGGCTGCGACTTGTCGAGATGGACATCCGCCGGAACCGTGACCAGGACGCGGACCTCGCGCGAGCTGTCGGGCTCGACCGTCACGACCGGCCGCAGATCGGCGGTCGCCGCCGAGCCGACCGCCTCGATGCGCGCCCCCGCCGGCCCGGACACCGTCAGCGCGAAGGGGCGCGATTCCGGCCGCTTGTTGAGCAGGCGAACGGTGTAGCTGTTGCGGATCGAGCCGTCGCTGAGCTTGACGAACAGCGGCGAGCGCTCGTGCAGAACCGAGATGTCGGCCATCTTGCGCGTCGCGAGCTGGTAGACCATCGCCCCGCCGACCACCAGTATCAGGCCGGCATAAGTCAAGGTGCGGGCCCGCAGCGGCCGATAGACCGGCTTCTGGCCGGCCTGCCGGCGCTTGACGTTGTCGTCGGTATCGTAGGCGATGAGCCCCGCGGGATAGCCGACCTTGGTCATCACCGTGTTGCAGGCGTCGATGCAAAGCCCGCACTGGATGCAGTCCATCTGCGCGCCGTCGCGGATGTCGATGCCGGTCGGACAGACCGCGACGCACTGGTTGCAGTCGATGCAGTCGCCGGCCGGCGCACCGGTGCTGCGCAGGCGCTGGGCCTGCTTCACCGAGACGCGCGGCTCGCCGCGCTCGTAGCGATAGGTGACGTTGAGCGCGTCGTCGTCGGTCAGCGCCGCCTGGATCCGCGGCCAGGGGCACATGAACTTGCAGACCTGCTCGCGCATGATGCCGGCGAGCGAATAGGTCGTGAAGGTCAGGATCGCGATCCAGACATAGGCCGAGAGTGGGGCGGTGAAGGTCGCGAGCTCCTTCACCAGCGTCGGCGCATCGGCGAAGTAGAGCACCCAGGCACCGCCGGTCCACCAGGCGATCACCAGCCAGACCGCGTGCGTGGCGGTCTTGCGCCAGGCCTTGTCGAAGGACCAGGGCGCCTCGTCGCGCTTGATCCGCTCGCGCCGGTCGCCCTCGAAGAAGCGCTCGACGGCGAGGAAGAGATCGGTCCAGACCGTCTGCGGGCAGAGATAGCCGCACCACATCCGGCCGGCGACGGCATTCATCAGGAAAAGCACGAAGGCTGCCAGGATCAGCAGCCCCGTGAAGTAGTAGACCTCCTGCGGCCAGATCTCGATGAAGAAAAAGTAGAAGCGGTTATTGGCGATATCGGCCAGCACCGCCTGATTCGGCAGGTTGGGGCCGCGGTCCCAACGCAGGAAGGGCAGCAGGTAGTAGATACCGAGGCAGAGGACGAGGATGATCCACTTCGCCCTCCGATAGGGGCCGGAGACGCTCTGCGGATAGACCTTCTTCGAGGGAGCGAAGAGGGGCAGATCGTCTGCGTCGGCAGTCGACATGTTATTGGCCTCCGCCGAGCGAGTGCACGTAGACGGTCAGCGCCTTGATCGTCGTGGCGTCGAGCCGCTGCTGCCAGGCCGGCATCACGCCGTTGCGGCTGTTGGTGATGGTCTCGGTCAGCGACGCCATGTCCATGCCGTAGAGCGAGATCGCGTCGGTCAGGTCCGGCGCGCCCATCTCACGATTGCCCTTGCCCTGGTCGCCATGGCAGGCGGCGCAGTTATCGGCATAGAGCTTGGCGCCACCAGCGAGATCGGCCTTCGGCTCGGTCGACAGGCCGGCGATCGACCGGACATGATTGGCGACGGCGCGGATCTGGGCGGCGTCGAGCATCTTATCGCGGCCGAACGCCGGCATCTGGCTGACGCGTGTATCGGGATCGCCGGCGAAGCGGATGCCGTGCTCCAGCGTCTTCTGGATCTCGGCGAACGAGCCGCCCCAGAGCCAATCGTCGTCGTTGAGGTTCGGATAGCCCTTGGCCCCGCCGCCGCCGACGCCGTGGCAGGCGGCGCAATTGTCGCCGAAGGCGGCCTTGCCCTGCGCCATGGCGATGCGGAACAGTTCCGGATCGGCCTTGATCTGCTCGAAGGAGGCTTCCGTCAGCGCCTTGGACTGGGCCGCGCGCTCCTGCTTCAGCAGCGCCATGTCCTGCGCGATGTCGATGCGCGAGGCATAGCCGATCACGCCGCGGGTCACGTCGGTCACCAGCGGCCAGGCCGGGTAGACGATCCAGTAGCCGATCGACCAGATGATCGTGGCGTAGAAGATGCCGAGCCACCAGCGCGGCAGCGGCGTGTTCAGCTCCTGGATGCCGTCCCAGTCATGACCGGTAGTCGACTGGCCGGTGGCGGCGTCGAACTGCGGTGCGTGCTTGTCCTGCTCGGCCATGGTTCAGTCCTCCCGCAGGGGGGTGCGGGCCGCTTCTTCGAAGCGCGCGCGGTTGCTCGGCCAGAGGGCGTAGGCGCAGATCGCCAGGAACACGCCCATGAAGTAGAGGACGCCGGTCGACTGGGCGAATTGAGCGAGCCAGGTGTAGGTCGATGTCGTCATGGCGGTGCTCACCGGATGTTGGCCTTGTCGTCGTAGAGCTTGAAGTCGACCAGCGTGCCGAGCACCTGCAGATAGGCGATCAGGGCATCGGCCTCGCTGATCTTCTGGGCGTCGCCGTCGAAGTCGCGGATCTGCGCCTTCGGGTAGCGCTTCTCCAGCTCGGCGGCGCGCGGATGGTCAGGCGTCGCCTGCGCCTCGAGATCGCGCTTCGCGTCCTCGATCATCTCGTCGGTGTAGGGAACGCCGCTGGCGCGGTTGGCGCGCAGATGGTTGGCGATGTCGTTGTAGTTCAGCTCGGTCTTCGCCAGGAAGGGATAGCCCGGCATGATCGATTGCGGCACGAGATCGCGCGGCCGGTTGAGATGGGCGAGCTGCCATTCGTCGGAGTACTTGCCGCCGACGCGGGCGAGATCGGGCCCGGTCCGCTTCGAGCCCCACTGGAAGGGCTTGTCGTACATGCTTTCCGCCGCGAGCGAGTAATGCCCGTAGCGCTCGATCTCGTCGCGCAGCGGCCGGATCATCTGGCTGTGGCAGTTGTAGCAGCCCTCGCGGACATAGATCGCGCGGCCGGCGAGCTCGAGCGGCGTGTAGGGCCGCATGCCCTCGACCTTCTCGATCGTGTTGCGCAGGTAGAACAGCGGCGCGATCTCGATCAGGCCGCCGATCGAGATCACGATCAGCACCCCCATCACCAGGATGATCGAATTGGTCTCGAAGATCTTGTGCTTCGACCACAGCGACTGGCGCGGCGCCTGCTTGGGGGCGTCGAGGCTCGACATGGGACAGGTTCCTTACTGGGCGGGGACGAGCTGCGGATCGGGCGCGTGCTCGCGCTGCGGCGCGCCGCTCCTCACCGTCATCCAGAGGTTGAAGGCCATGATCAGCGCGCCGGCGAGGAAGAGGCCGCCGCCCATCGCGCGGATCACGTAGTAGGGCTTCATCGCCGCGACCGTCTCGATGAAGGAGTATTCGAGGAAGCCGAGCGAGGTGTAGGCCCGCCACATCAGGCCCTGCATGATCCCCGACACCCACATCGCCGAAATGTAGAGCACGATACCGAGCGTCGAGATCCAGAAGTGCCAGTTCACCAGCTTGAGCGAATACAGCTCCTTGCGGTTCCACAGCCAGGGCACGAGGCAGTAGATCGCGCCGAAGGAGATGTAGGCGACCCAGCCGAGCGCGCCGGAATGGACGTGGCCGATGGTCCAGTCGGTGTAGTGCGAGAGCCCGTTCACCGCCTTGATCGACATCAGCGGACCTTCGAAGGTCGACATGCCGTAGAAGGCGAGCGAGACCACCATCATCCGCAGGACTGGATCGGTACGCAGCTTGTCCCAGGCGCCCGACAGCGTCATCAGCCCGTTGATCATGCCGCCCCAGGAGGGCATCCAGAGCATGATCGAGAAGGTCATGCCGAGCGTCTGCGCCCAGTCCGGCAACGCGGTGTAGTGCAGATGGTGCGGACCGGCCCAGATGTAGAGGAAGATCAGCGCCCAGAAGTGGATGATCGAGAGCCGGTAGCTGTAGACCGGACGCTCGGCCCGCTTCGGCACGAAGTAGTACATCAGCGCCAGGAAACCGGCGGTCAGGAAGAAGCCGACCGCGTTATGGCCGTACCACCACTGGAACATCGCATCCTGCACGCCCGACCAGAGGCCGTAGGACTTCGGCGACAGGATCGAGACCGGCCAGGCCACGTTGTTGCCGATATGCAGGACGGCGATGGTCAGGATGAAGCCGAGATAGAACCAGTTCGCCACATAGATGTGTGGCTCCTTGCGCTTGGCGAGCGTGCCAAGGAAGACCAGGAGATAGACGACCCAGACCGCGGTCAGCCAGAGATCGGCATACCATTCCGGCTCGGCGTATTCCTTGCTCTGGGTGATGCCGAGCAGGTAGCCGGTGCCGGCGATGACGATGAAGAGGTTGTAGCCGAGCACCACGAACCAGGGCGAGAGATCGCCGGCGAGGCGGGCATGGCTGGTGCGCTGGACCACGTAGAACGAAGTGCCGATCAGCACGTTGCCGCCGAAGGCGAAGATCACCGCCGAGGTGTGCAGCGGCCGCAGCCGGCCGAAATTGATCCAAGGCAGGTCGAAATTGAGATCGGGGAAGGCGAGCTGCAGGGCGATGATCAGCCCGACCGTGAAGCCGGCGATGCCCCAGACCATTGCGGCGACGGTCGCGAACTTGACCGGCTCCATATTGTAGTTCGGCCGGCCGCCGATCTCCTGCAGCGCCGGCACCTGGCCGGGCCGGAAGCAGCGGTTTGCGATCAGGAACACGGACCCCAGCGCCGCCAGCGCCCCGAGGGCCGCATGGAAAGCGTAGCCACGGTCTTCGGTCATGGCAGCGATCAGGATCAGCGGCAGCACCGACGCGGCCGCGAGCACCATTCCGCCTATCTCCCCCACCGTGGCCCGCCGGATCGGATAGCCAATCGCCGCCATGCGACACCCCTTCATCTCGCTGCAGCGCAACACAGGCGCCTCCTGCCGAGGGGTTACCCGTCCGTGCGAGACTTGGCCTTGATGCAGATCAACTGCTTCTGAAGAGCGGGAAGAGCGTGGGGATCGAGGGGAAAAGCCGCCCCGACATCAGTGGTCGCACGGGCGTTTTGCGCCGCAGCAAGTTGCGCGCGCAAAGCTGCGCCCGACACCCCGCGCAGAGACGCGGCGAGCCAGGCGTTCAAGCTACGGCTGGTTCGGATGCTCAGGCCGCGGCCAGGCTGGTCATGCCCTCGATGTCGAGCAGGCGCACCCCGTCCGGCACGATCAGGATTTTGCGGTTCCTGGCCAGCTTGCTGAAGGTCCGGCTGACGGTCTCGATGGTCAGCCCGAGGAAATCGGCGATGTCCTGGCGGCTCATCGGCAGCTCGATCGTCGTCGTGGAACGCCCTAGCCTCGCCCAGCGCTCGCGCATGGTCAGCAGGAAGCAGACCAGCCGCTCCTCGGCATTGCGCCGGCCGAGCAGCAGCATCTGCTCCTGAGCCAGGGTCAATTCATGCGTGGCGTAGTCGTGCAGCCGCCGCAGCAGATGCGGCTTGGCGTCGACCAGCGCCGAATAGGCCGAGCGAGGGAAGGCGCAGGCGGTGACGGTCTCGATCGCATCGGCCGAGAAGCCGAAGGCATCGCGCATCGCCAGGCCGAGAAAGTCCCCCGGCAGGGCAAAGCCGACGATCTGCCGGCGCCCGTCGGGCAGGAGCTTGTAGAGCCGCACCGCGCCGCCGGTGAGATTGTAGACGGCCTCGGCCGGCTGGCCCTGAACGAAGAGCGTTTCCTTGGCGCCGAAGGTCACCGGATGGGCCAGCGCGTCGAGCAGGGCAAGCTCGTCCGAGGCCAGGCAAGCGCAGATGCTCATCGGGCGAATGCCGCAAGTCTGGCATCCCGCCTTCTGGGGGCGTTGCTGGGCACAGGCCAAAATACTGCAATCCACGGCGTCTCACCTCGCTGCGACCCGCATCGCGGTGCCGCCGAAACCGGAAGGAGCCATGCATCAAAGCGTAGGTATGTAATTGATCCTGATCAATGCGGACGGGTTGCCGCACCTGTCCTCTCCGCCGGCCCTGGGAGGAAAGGGACAAGGTGAGCGACGACATCCTGCAAGCAAGACGGATCACGCCCGCGGAAGCCGGCCGGGCCTATCAGCTCGTCTCGATGTTCCATCCTGACGTGAGCAAGGCGCAGTGGACGCGCTATCTGCGCTCCTATGCCGGCAAGGATGGCCGCCGCGGCCTCGTCGTCCTCGAAGATGCGCGCGGCTGCGTCCATGCAATCTTCGCCTTCTGCGTGCTGCGCTCCCTGCGCGACGAGGCGACCTTGCAGATCACCGAGCTCGCCACCGCCCGCCTGCCCGGCTCGGTGCCGACACGGGCGCTGATGCGCTTCGCCAACGCGCTGGCGGCCGAACTCGACCTGCCGTCGATCCTGCTCGATCTCGAACCGGTCTCGATCGCGACCTTCGACGATCGTAGCCTCGCCCGCACCGGCTATGCCCTCGATCGGGTCACGCTGCGGGCGAACTCTGCCGGCTGACCGTACGCACCCGAGCAGCTCAGCCGCTCGCGCCATCGACTCAGTTCATCACAAGATAGTTCGTACACGAACAATTTTAGATCCGCTGCGCGACGGCATTCGCGCTTGCCAGACGCCATTATGGCCCCGATGCTGGCCCCGTTGCTGCATGTCGATTCCGGCGGTGCGCCCTGCGCCGGCCCAAAGGAGCTTTTTGCATCGATCCAAGGCCATATCGCATGCGATATGGCGTAGATGCCCTATGCGCCGGGCCAAACCGGCCGCTTAAAATCCACTCCGACGGCCGTCGTTTTATGGGCGCTTACCCGCTTGACAAGGTTTCTGCATGCTGAGATCGTTATTTGTATACAAATGAAAATTTGGAAGCATGCCGGAACGGTAACAATCGCGGGCATGGGCTTGATCGGGAGAGAGGCATGACGGGTTTCTTTGGTATCCGCCAATTCGCGGCGGCCGCGGTGGCGGTGATGTCCCTGCAGGCACCGGTGCGTGCCGAGGAGATTTCCGTGACGCAATGGGGCGCGAGCCTCTATGGCGCCCCCTATGCGGTCTCGATGGAAAAGGGCCTGTTCAAGCAGGCCGGCATCGACATCACCGGCATCATCGGCTCCGGCGGCGGCGGCACAACGGTGCGCAACATCCTGGCCAGCGCGACGCCCTATGGCGAGGTCGCGGTCTCCGCGGCGCTCGCCGCCAAGGCCCAGGGCCTCGACCTGATCATCGTCAACACCGGCACGCGCAGCGTCGCCGAGGCTTCGATGGTCACCATGCCGAATTCGGAGGTGAAGAGCGTCGAGGACCTCGTCGGCAAGAAGATCGCGATCACCTCGCCGAAATCCCTCTCCGAAATGCTCTTCCTGATGGGCCTGAAGGAGAAGGGCATCGACCAGAGCAAGGTCCAGCGCGTCGCGGCCGGTGGCTACGTCCCGGCTCTGACCATGCTCGAGCAGGGCGCTATCGTCGGCTCGGTCCTGATCGAGCCGCTCTCGATCATCCGCAAGGACAAGTACCGCACCGTCTACAAGGCCGGCGACATCCTGAAGCCGATGACCACCTCGGTCGGCATCACCACCCGCAAGTTCGCGCAGGAAAACCCGGACAAGCTGAAGGCGATCATCGCGGGCCGCCGCGCCGGCGTGCAGGCGATCTACAAGGACCCGGCCGAGACCGCCAAGATCATCGAGAAGCTCTACAAGCTCGAGCCCGCCGTCGCCAAGGAAGCCGTCGACAACATGATCGGCCCGAAGATGTGGAGCGAGGGCGAGTTCAACGTCACCGAGCTCAACCGCATGGTCGAGGGCCTGAAGCTGATCGGCGAGGTCAAGAACGACGTCGACTGGTCGACGATCCTCGACAAGTCCTTCCTGCCTGCCGACCTGCAGGCCAAGCAATGAGCGCGGCAGCAACGGGCGCCAAGGTCGTGACACTCAAACAGCCCGCGCCCGCTGAAGCCCATGCGACGCTGCGCGGCGTCACACGGATCTTCCAGCTGCCGAAATCGACGCTGCATGCGCTGGGACCGATCGATCTCGACCTCGCCAAGGGCGAATTCTTCTCGGTCGTCGGCCCCTCCGGCTGCGGCAAGTCGACCTTGCTCGACATTCTTGCGGGGCTGAGCGCCCCGCAGGCCGGCACGGCGCATTTCGAGGGCAAGCCGGTCAACGGCGTGCCCGACGGGGTCGGCGTCGTCTTCCAGGAGGACGCCTCCTTCCCCTGGCTCAATGTCCGCGACAACGTCGCCTTCGGGCTCCGGCGCGCCGGGGTCGACCCGGCCGAGATCAAGCGCCGTGTCGACTACGCCATCGGCTTCATGGGGCTGAAGGACTTCGCGACCTCGTTTCCGGCCCAGCTCTCCGGCGGCATGCGCCAGCGGGTCTGCATCGCCCGGACCCTCGTCATGCAGCCGAGGCTCATCCTGCTCGACGAGCCGTTCGGCGCGCTCGACCAACAGACGCGCCTGCTGATGGGCGACGAATTGCTGCGGCTCTGGCGCGAGACTTCGGCGACGGTGCTGTTGATCACCCACGCGCTCGACGAGGCGGCGATGCTGTCCGACCGGGTCGGCGTGATGTCGACCAGGCCGGGCACCTTCATCGACTTCGTCGAGACCGGCTGGGAGCGCGACCGCGACAGCCGCGTGGTCTCAACGCCGCATTTCGGCGATATCACCGCCCGGCTCTGGGAGAAGCTGCGCATCGAAGCGCTGAAGATCATGTCGGCCGGGAAGAGCTGAGCCATGTCGGAAAAATGGCTGCGCCTGATCGTCGTCGCGACGATGATCCTCGCGGTGGAGCTGCTCTGCCGGGTCGGCGTCATTCCCCGCATGGTGATGCTCGCCCCCTCGCAGATGGTGGTCGAGCTCGCCGAGATCCTGCGCACCGGCCAGTTCTCGGCCGATATCAGGACGACCTTCACCAACATCGCCATCTCGACCGCGCTCTCGATCCTGCTCGGCTTCGTGGCGGGCCTGATCATCTACTCGCTGCCGGCCCTGCGTGACGCGCTCGAGCCGCTGCTGGCGAGCTACTATGCCGTCCCGACCTTCGTCTTCTATCCGATCTTCATCACGCTCTTCGGCGTCGGCTCCGCCTCGATCATCGCGATCGCCGTGCTGCTGGCCGTCGTCTCGATGATCACCGCAACGCTGAACGGGCTCGACCGGATCCCGCGGGTGCTGCGCAAGACCGCGCAAATCTACCGCATGTCGCGGGCCAAGACGGCGCTCCTCGTCGAGCTGCCGGCGACGCTGCCCTATCTCTTCACCGGCGTGAAGCTCTCGGTCGCCTACTCCTTCATCGGGGTGATCGCCTCGGAGTTCATCCTCTCCGGCGCCGGCATCGGCTACGCCATCGCCTACGCCTACAACCTGTTCGAGAACGGGCACATGTACGCGCTGATCCTGCTCGTGCTGGTGACCGTCACCATCGTCAACACGATCCTCAACATGATCGACCGGCGCCTCCAGGCGCGCCGCCAGCGGTGAGGTGACGCCATGCCCAAACTCGCCGGCACTCTCATCGTCCTTTTGACCTTCATCCTGCTCTGGCAGGGCTTCCATCTGCTCGTCGGCGCCTCCGCCATCGCCTCGCCGCTGCAGACCGTCGTCAAGCTCGGCGCCCTGCTCGGCACCGGCGAGTTCTGGCTGAACATCAGCGAGACGATGCGGGCCTTCGTCGCCGCCTTCGCCCTCTCGCTACTCGGCGGCATCAGCCTCGGCATCGTGCTTGGCGTCCGCAAGCTCGCCGGCAACGTCGCCGAGCCGATCCTGACGACGCTCTATTCGATCCCCAAGGTCGTGCTCTATCCCCTGGTGCTACTCTGCTTCGGCCTCGGCATCTCCGCCAAGATCGCCTTCGGCGTGATGCATGGGCTGATCCCGATCACCCTGTTCTCGATGAACGCGATCCGGCAGATGAAGCCGGTCTATCGCCGGACCTCGCAGGTGATGCGGCTCTCGCCTTCGCAATCCGCCTTCACCGTGATCCTGCCGGCGATCCTGCCGGAGATCATCTCGGGCGTGCGCCTCGGCTTCTCGCTGACCCTGCTCGGCGTGCTGATCGGCGAGATGTTCGCCTCGCAGCGCGGCCTCGGCTTCATGCTGACCAGCGCCATCAATATCGGCCAGATCGACACGATCATGGCGATCGCGCTGCTGCTGACCGTGTTCGCGGTGAGCTGCAACAGCCTGATGATGCTGTTCAACCGCCAGCTGACGCATCGCTGAGCCAGCCCTGACGGCAGCGCCGATCAGGCGCCGACACCACGGAACTCCTCATCCCGGGCGCCGAAAGGCGATCCGGGATTTTTCTGTTTCGGGCCCTGCCCTTCTTTCTCTGAAGGCTCAGCCAATACGCCCAAGCCCTGCGTATGCCCCAGACCGCTGCGACGCGGGGACGAGCCGAAAGGGGCCGGAGCCTTGAAAAGGCGCTGGGCCCAGCACGAACGAAAACGGCCGGCCCGTGGATTTGGGCCGGCCGTCCGATTCCTGACTGGGTTTCGAGGCGGCGGGCTCAGCGCTCGACGAAGGCCCGCTCGATCACATAGTCGCCGGCCTCGCCATGGTTGCCCTCTTCCATGCCGTGGGACTCGAAGATCTGCTTGAGATCGACCAGCATCTGCGGGCTGCCGCAGAGCATGAAGCGGTCGCTGGCGGGATCGAGCGGCCCCTGGCCGATATCCTCGAAGAGCTGGCCGGAGGTGAGCAGGTCGGTGATGCGGCCGCGATTGCGGAAGGGCTCGCGCGTCACCGTCGGATAATAGATCAGCTGGTCGCGGATCATCTCGCCGAGGAACTCGTCATTCGGCAGATGCTGCGTGATCTGCTCGCCATAGGCGAGCTCGGCGACCTGCCGGCAGCCATGCACAAGCACCACCTTCTCGTAGCGCTCATAGGTCTCGGGATCGCGGATCAGCGACAGGAAGGGCGCGAGCCCCGTGCCGGTGCCGAGCAGGAACAGCCGCTTGCCGTCCTTGAGGTTGTCGAGCACCAGCGTGCCGGTCGCCTTCTTGCCGATGATGATCGGATCACCGACCTGCAGGTTCTGCAGGCGCGAGGTCAGCGGGCCGTCCGGCACCTTGATCGAGAAGAACTCGAGGTTCTCGTCATAATTGGTGCTGACCACGCTGTAGGCGCGCAGGAGCGGCTTCTCGTTCACCTTGATGCCGATCATCGTGAACTGGCCGTTCTTGAAGCGGAACGTCGTGTCGCGGGTCGTCGTGAAGCTGAAGAGCGTGTCCGTCCAGTGGTGGACGCTGAGCACGCGCTCCTCGTAGAAATTGCTCATCTCGTAGATCCCTGGATAGTCTAGCGAAAAAGCAGATTATTGGACGCCGTCATTCGCTTATCACGTCGCGGCGCGTTCGGAAAGCAGGTCGATTTTGTCCGGTATTCCCTTCCACGCATCGGCGTCGGAAGGCGGCTCGCCCTTCTCGGTAATGTTCGGCCAGAGCGGCGCCAGCCTGGCATTGAGGGCGAGCCACTCGGCTGCGCCCTCGACATTGTCGGCCACGATCGCCTCGGCCGGGCATTCCGGCTCGCAGACGCCGCAGTCGATGCACTCGTCGGGATGGATGACGAGCATGTTCTCGCCTTCATAGAAGCAGTCCACCGGACAGACTTCGACGCAATCCATGTATTTGCAGCGGATGCAGGCGCTGGTCACTGCGAAGGCCATGCGGGATCCTTGCCGCTTGACAGGCTGGGAAGGTGGGTGCAAAACTTGTTCGTACACAAACGATATGCCGCCTTCGATCGTACTTGTCAATCGGGTTCGGGACGGAGAGGATATCCAGGGCTTCAGAGGGCGGAACGAGATGGCTGAACTGCAGACGGCGACGGTCGGCGCCAACCACAAGCTGGTCATCAAGAATATCGGCTTGATGCTCTCGGGCGACATCGAGCGCCCGATCCTGGACGCCGACACGCTTATCGCCATCGGCGGCAGGATCGCCGCGGTCGGCCGCTTCAAGGACCTC
>JAEXUU010000706.1 GCA_023452965.1 Pseudomonadota bacterium
CCGGTCTCGGGGCCGTCCTCGCGGCGCCGCGCCTCGCCCGCGCCGCGACCGTTCGCGACGGTGCCGGGCGCGAGGTGCCGATCCCCGGCAAGGTCGAGCGCATCTTCCCGGCCGGGCCGCCGGCCGCAATCCAGATCTACACGCTCGCCCCCGATCTGCTGCTCGGCTGGCCGCGCGCCAACCGGCCCGAGGAGCGCGAATTCCTGCTTCCGGGCGTCGGCGACAAGCCCGAGGTCGGCCGCATCACCGGCCGCGGCAACAGCGCCAATCTCGAGGCCGTGCTGCAGCTCAAGCCGGATTTGATCATCGATTCCGGCTCGACGGGCCGCACCTATGTCGAGCTCGCCGAACGCGTCCAGAGCCAGACCGGCATTCCCTATGCGCTGCTGGACGGACGTTTCGCGCAGATTCCGGCGAGCTATCGCATCCTCGGCCAGTTGACCGGTCGCAGCGAGCGTGCCGAGACGCTGGCGCGCTGGTGCGAGGAGACGATGGCGACGATAAGCGGCCGCATTGCCGCGATCCCGACCGAGCAACGGCCGAGCGTCTACTACGCCCGCGGCCCGCGCGGGCTGGAGACCGGGCTCGGCGGCTCGATCAATGTCGAGACTCTGTCCTTTCTCGGCGCCCGCAATGTCGCCGCGGAGCAACCGGGCAGCGGCCTCGCCCAGGTCTCGCTGGAACAGGTGCTGAGCTGGAACCCGGATGTGATCGTCACCATCGATCTTGCCTTCGCCGAAAGCGTGCGCAGCGATCCGAACTGGGCCGGGGTCAGGGCAGTGCGCGAGGGCCGCGTGCATCTTTCGCCGAAGCTGCCCTTCGGCTGGGTCGACTTTCCGCCCTCGGTCAACCGGATGATCGGCCTCTGGTGGCTTGCGAAGCTGCTCTACCCCGCGCAATTCCCGGAGGAGATCCGCCCGCTCGCCCGCAACTTCCACACCCTGTTCTATCAGGTGACGCCGAGCGAGGCACAGCTCGACCGCGTGCTTGCGGGGCGGGGATAACCCCTTGGCATCGTCTTCCCTGCGCGGCAACCTGATCGCCCTCGGACTGCTCGGCTTCGCTGTGATCGCCGCCTTCGCGCTCGGCCGGTTTCCTGTCAGCCCGGGCGATATCCTCCGGTCGATCTGGTCCTGGCTTACCGGTACGCCTTCGGCCCTGCCGCCGCAGATCGAGACGGTGATCTGGAATATTCGGGGACCCCGCGTCCTCGCGGCGATCCTGTGCGGCGCGGCGCTCGCCGTTGCCGGCGCCGCCTTCCAGGGGCTGTTCCGCAATCCGCACGTCTCGCCGGACATCCTCGGCGCCTCCTCAGGCGCGGCGCTCGGCGCGGTCATCGGCATCTATTTCTCGCTCGGCCTGCTGGCGATCCAGCTTGCCGCCTTCGCCGGCGGGCTCGTCGCGGTCGCCGCCGTCTATGCGGTCGGCTCGACGATCAGGCGCGGCGACCCGGTGCTGGTGCTGGTGCTGACCGGCGTCATCGTCGGCTCGCTGCTGGGGGCAGGCATCGGCCTGATCAAATACTGGGCCGACCCCTACAATCAGCTGCCGGCGATCACCTTCTGGCTGCTCGGCAGCCTCGCCGGTACCGCGAGGCCCGACCTCGTGCCGTTGCTGGGTCCTGTCCTGATCGGAACCGGCGTGCTGCTCGCTTTGCGCTGGCGGATGAACGTGATGTCGCTGCCGGAGGAGGAGGCGCGCGCACTCGGCCTCGCCACCGGACCCTTGCGCATCGCGATCGTCGCCGCGGCGACGCTGGTGACTGCGGCGAGCGTCGCAGCCGCAGGCATCATCGGCTGGGTCGGCCTCGTCGTGCCGCATCTGGCGCGCTTCCTGGTCGGACCCGATTTCGGCCGCCTGCTGCCGACGGCCGCGATCCTCGGCGGCGGCTATCTTCTGGCCATCGATACCCTCGCCCGCACCGCCGCGCCGGTCGAAACGCCGCTCGGCATCCTCACCGCGGTGGTCGGGACACCCTTCTTCATCTGGCTGCTGGCCTCGGCCCGCGGAGGCTGGTCGTGAGCCTTGCCGCCAACGCCCTCGCCTATGGTTACCCTGCGCGCGAGATCGGCCGCGACATCGAGCTTGCCCTGCAGGCCGGCGAGGTCATGGCCCTGCTCGGCCCGAACGGCCATGGCAAGACCACCCTGCTCAAGACCATGCTCGGCCTGCTGCCGGCTCGGGGCGGAAGCCTTCGTCTCGACGGGCAAGTGCTGGAGTCGCTCGGCGCCGGCGCGCGGGCGCGAGCACTCGGCTATGTGCCGCAGGCTCATGCCGGCACCTTCGCCTTCTCGGTGGTCGAGATGGTGCTGATGGGCCGCACCGCCCATGCCGGGCTCTTCGCCGCCCCCTCGGCCCATGACCGCACCGTCGCGCGGGCCATGCTGGAGCGGCTCGGCATCGCGGCATTGGCGGAGCGCCCATATACCGAGATCTCCGGCGGCGAACGGCAGCTCGCGCTCGTCGCCCGCGCCCTGGCGCAGGAGCCGCGCTACATCATCCTCGACGAGCCGACCGCCAGCCTCGATTTCGGCAACCAGGGCAAGGTGATGGCGCAGATCCGCCGTCTCGCTGCCGAGGGGCTCGGCGTGCTGTTCACCACGCACGATCCGAACCAGGCGCTGCGCTATGCCGACCGGGTGATGCTGCTGCGCGATGGGCGGACACTTGCCAGCGGACCGGCTGCCGCCCTGCTCACCCAGGACAATCTCGTCGCGCTCTATGGCAGCGCGGTCGAGATCGTACGCGACGCCGATGGCCGGCTCGCCTTCCTGCCGGGGTGACACCGGCCCGTCACGGCAATCTGGTCAGAATCTCCCGATTCTGTTTACCTAACGGCAGACAAGACCGTGCGAGCTTGCGGCCTCCTGCCCGGCCCGCAGCGTATCCTCGCCGCGATTTCTCGGCCTTTTTCAATACCCTGGAGCGACTGGATGAAGCGATTCCTCGGAACACCCGTGCTGCGCGGCCTCGCGCTCGCCGGCGCCTTGGCGGTCAGCGGCGCGCAGGCGCAGGAGCCGAGTCAGGCATCGATCGAGGCACTGCTGCCGGAGCTGGAGAAGCAGGTCGCCGCCGGCATGAAGGCCTTTTCGGTGCCGGGCGTCGCCGTCGGCATCGTGCACGACGACAAGCTGATCTACGCCAAGGGCTTCGGCCTCAAGGCGCAGGGCAAGCCCGAGCCCGTGAACGCCGAGACGCTGTTCCAGGTCGGCTCGACCACCAAGGCTTTTCTCGGCGTGACGCTGGCGCAGGCCGTCGATGCCGGCCGGATCGGCTGGAACGACCCGGTGATCGATCACCATCCCGCCTTCCAGCTCTCGGACCCCTGGATCACCCGCGACTTCCGCGTGCTCGATCTCGCAGCGCAGCGCTCCGGGCTGACGCCTTATGTCAACGACGCGCTGGCCTTCCTCGGCTTCGACAAGGAAACGCTGATCCGCTCGCTGCGGGTGGCGCCGCAGCTCGGCGCCTTCCGCTCCGATTTCCGCTATCTCAACATCCCGCATGTCGTCGGCGGCGAGATCGTCGCCAAGGCCAACGGCACGCCGTCCTGGTTCGCCTCGCTGAAGCGCAGCGTGCTCGACCCGCTCGGTATGGCGGCGACCACGGCGACCGCCGAGGCGATCGAGAAAGCACCGGACCATGCCATGGGTCACCGGCTCGACGCCGCGCCCATCGCAGTGCCCTTCCATCCCGCCTTCCCCTATGCGCTCGGCCCGGCCGGGGCGCTGAACTCGAACGTGCCCGACATGGCCAAATGGCTGCGCCTGCAGCTCGGCCGCGGCATCTTCGACGGCAAGGTCGTCGTCTCCGAGGAGAATCTCGACGTGACCTGGACCCCGCGCGTCGCGATGAACGAGCGCACGGCCTATGCCGTCGGTTGGGTCGCCAGCGCGACCCCGCGCGGCCGGATCATCTGGCATAATGGCGGCACCTCCGGCTTCGGTGCCCATGCCGGCTTCCTGCCGGATGCCAGGACCGGCATCGTCATCCTGACCAATCTCGAGAACACCGGCATGCCGGATTCGCTGGCGATGTGGTTCTACGATCGCGTGCTCGGCAATCCCGTCGTCGACAACATCGCGCTCGGCGCCGCCGCGCTGAAGACGCGTCGCGAGGCGGCGCAGGCCGAGGCGGCCGGCTTCGTGCCCGGCCCGCTCTCGCCGCTCGCCGCCGGCTTCGCCGGCAGCTACGCCTCGCCCGTCCTCGGCGACGGCACCGTCGCCCTCACCGAGGGCAAGCTTACCCTGACACTGGAGAAGACCGAGGCGCAGCTCCAGCTCGAGCCGAACAGGGACGATCCCTACCTGTTCCAGGCTCGCCTCGCGCCGACCGGCGCCTTCGTCGCGCCAGCCGAGATGTCCGGCGGAGAACCGTTCGTCCGCCTGCGCTTCGAGACCGACGCCGCCGGCAAGATCGCGCAGATGCGCTGGCTCAGTCCCGAGCTGCCGCATGCCTTCGCGCGCTCGGCCCAGTGCCGGAAAGGAGCATCATCATGACGATCCGCATCGCCCTCCTGTCGCTCGCCATCGCTCTCGCCGCCGGCTCCAGCGCCTCGGCCGCGCCTGCCTTTGCGCCCCTGCCCGGGATGACCGCTGCCTTGCCGGTCGAGCCAGCCCGCTCGGCCCTGCAAAAATTCTTCGACGCGCAGGGCGACGACGATGTCCATGACGACCATTACGACTGGAA
>JAEXUU010000801.1 GCA_023452965.1 Pseudomonadota bacterium
CTTCGGCTATCTGCTCACCACCCTCCTCTGGCTCCAATTCTTGCTGATCGCGGCCTGCGTCCAGGCTTTCGGCCTGCCGGGCTCGAATCTTGCGCTCGGCTCGCTCGTTCTCGCAGCGATCCCGACCATTCTCTGGCGATTGCGCGGACCGGACTGGCTGACGCGCCAGGTCAGCTCGCTCGCGCTCGTCGGCCAGGTCATGCTGCTGGTCTACGTCACCGCGGGCCATCCCTATCAGCCCGACATCCATATGGCGTTCTTCGCCGCGCTCGCGATCGCCGCCGGCTGGCTCGACTGGCGCATCTTCATCACCACCGCGGTCGCGATCGCGGTGCATCACGCCGGCCTGAACCTGATCTATCCCGAAGGCGTCTTTCCCGGCGGCAGTGACGGCCGCCGTGTCATGCTCCATGCCGTGATCGTGGTCGCGCAGAACGGCGCCCTGATCTGGATAGTGATCACGCTGCGGGCCGCCTTCATCAACGCGGAAGCGGAAAGCGAGCGTGCGAATGCGGCGCGCCGCGTCGCCGAGCAGGCCGAGCGCGATCTTGCCCGGACGACGCTGCAGGCGGCGCTCGAACGGCAGGCGCTGGTGCTGGAAATCGCCGACGATCTCGAAGTGGAGGTTGCCGGCATCGCCGGCGAGGTCTTTGCCTCGGTCGAGCCGCTGCGCATGGCCGCGTCCCAGATGTCCGAAGGCGCGCGCCGGGTGCAGGAAGGCGCGCACGCCGCGGCTGCCTCCTCCGACCACGCCTCCTCGGCCGTCGCCGCGGCGACCATCGCCACCAGCGGGCTCGCCAGCGCGATCGGCGAGATCCGCGAGCAGGTCGGCGCCACGAGCCGGGTCGTCGAGTTCACCACCAGCAGCGCCCACAACGTGCTGAGCACCGTCCACCATCTCTCGCTGAAGGCGGAGGATATCGGGCAGATCGTCCAGCTGATCTCGACCATCGCCGAGCGCACCAATCTTCTGGCCCTCAACGCCTCGATCGAGGCGGCGCGCTTCGGCGTGCAGGGCCAGGGCTTCGCGGTGGTGGCGCAGGAGGTCAAGGCGCTCGCCAGCCAGACCTCGCAGGCCACGGCCGACATCCAGAAAAGGATCGCCGCCATTCACGCATCCGGCTCCGAGGCCGTGCGCGCGATCGAGGTGATGGGCGGCTCGATCAATTCGCTGAACGACGTCTCGGCCTCGGTCGCCGCCGCTATCGTCCAGCAGGACCAGGCCACGGCCGGCATCGCCGAGAACATCGGCAGCACGGCCCGGGATGCCGAGATCGCCTCGGACACGATCCGCCGCGTCATGGGCATCGCCAACGAGACGGGCTCCGCCGCCGGCAGCGTTTCCGAGGCTGCGGAGAAGCTCGCTGCGCAGGCGGCGCAGCTCGACAGCCAGGTCCGCACCTTCCTGCAACGGATCCGCCAGGCTGCCTGAACCACCGTCAACCCGATCCGGGGCAAGGGCAGAACGGCGGGAGAGCTCGCGCCCTCCCGCCGTCTTCAGCGGTTGTCGGTCTGCGCGCGGACGGCGAGCCGTCCTTGCCGCGAGATCCGGTAGGGCCCGCCCTCACGCGATTCGATCAGCCGCTTTCGCTTGAGCGCAGCGAAGACGGAGAGCGTGCAATCGCTCAGGACGTAGCCTTCATGGGTGAAGCAGTCGATGTGGTGGATGCGGCCATTGTCGCCGCGAAGATGGCGGATCTGTCCGCCACGGGCCAGCACGTGCAGCACGCGCTGCTCGCCCCGCGAAACGTTCATGATGATAGAGCCTGTGCATGGAACCATGACAAGCGCCGCGGCGAAAGCCGACCCTTTGGTCTGGATCTTTCACCCGGCGCTGGATCAGGTTTCGCCTCAGCGAAACCTCACCGGGTTCCCGCACTCTCCAACACGATGCCCTCTCGCATGTTTCGCGGACGCAGCTCGCGTCCGGGGGAAGGCGTTTAGCCCCCTGCTCCACAAGGGTCAACGCCGGCAGTACGCGCGCACGGGCACGAAGCCGTTTCGCGCGGGGTCACGGATGCGCTATGGAGCTGCCATGTCGACCGATGATTTCCTCGCGCGCTTCGGCTCCCCCGGCCAGCGCCAGCCCGACCCCGTCGCCGCCGCGCAGCAGGCGATGCGCAACCCCTTGCCGAAGCGCTTCTACGAGAAGGCCGAGTCGCTGGAGCGCGACGGCCTCTTCCATGTCGCGCTGGACGGCCGCACCGCCCGCACGCCGGCCCGCAAGCCGCTGGCGGTCGCCTCGCGCGCGGTCGCGCAGGCGCTCGCCGCCGAATGGCAGGCGCAGGAGGGCGAGATCGACCCGGCCCGGATGCCGATGACCCGGCTGGTCAACTCGGCGCTCGACGGCGTCGCCGACCAGCATGAGGCCGTCCGCGCCGAGATCGTCCGCTATGCCGGCAGCGATGCGCTCTGCTACCGCGCCGGCGAGCCGCGCGAACTGGTGGAGCGCCAGGACCAGATCTGGAACCCGCTGATCGCCGCGCTGGAAACCCGCATCGGCGGCCGCTTCGTCATGGCCCAGGGCGTGGTCTTCGCCGAGCAGCCGCAGGCCGTGCTCGACGCGGTGGGAAAACGCGTCGCGGCGATCCCCGCTCCCGTCGCCCTCGCCGGCGCCCACAACGTCATGACCCTGACCGGCTCGACCATCCTGACGCTCGCTCTCGCCGAAGGACTGATCGACGCCGAAGCCGCCTGGGCCGCCGCCCATCTCGACGAGGACTACCAGATCGGGATCTGGGGCCAGGACGAGGAAGCGGCCGAGCGCCGGGTGCTGCGGCGCAAGGAATACGACGCAGCCGTGCTGCTGCTGATGCAGGGCTAGAGCCGATGCAGCCGGGCGCGCCAAAAGCCGACAACCCGGGCGAGTACCTCGCCCAGCTCGATGGCTGGCGCCTCGCGACGGTCGAGGCGCTGCGCAAGGCGGCGATGGCCGCCGCTCCGCTCGAGGAGCGGATCAAATGGACGCATCTGGTCTACTTCTCGAACGGGCCGGTGCTGCTGATCCGCGCCGAAGCCGCGCGCGTGCTCTTCGGCTTCTGGCGCGGCAAGCGGTTGCGCCATATCGAGCCGCGCCTGAAGCCAGGCGGCAAGTTCGAGCTCGCCACCATGGTCCTGCAAGAGGGCGATAGCGTCGATCCGGCGATCGCAACGAGGCTCGTCCAGGCCGCGGTCGCGCTCAATCGCGAGCTCGGCGATCCCAGCAAGCCGAGCACCTGACGGCCTCCGCAACTAAACTCCCTCCGCCTTTTGCTTGTCATCCCGGACAAGCCGCGTCAGCGGCGCCGATCCGGGATCCATTCCGGAGCCTTACCGAAAGAGGTTCCGGAATGGATCCCGGGTCTCCCTCCGGTCGCTCGGGACGACCCACGCGTGGAAGGAGGTCCTGAAACAACATCCCCGCCAATACTTCATGCCC
This sequence comes from Pseudomonadota bacterium, assembly GCA_023452965.1. The sequence continues at coordinate 3,419 of JAEXUU010000801.1, forward strand.
CTGCCGCCGGCGCCTCGGTCAGCACGCGGTCGATCAGCCCCCATTCCTTGCCTTCTTCCGCAGTCATGAAGCGGTCCCGGTCGAGCGTGCGCTCGACCTCCTCCTCCGAACGCCCGCAATGCTCGGCATAGAGCCGGATCAGGCGCCGCTTGGTCTTCTGTATCTCCTCGGCATGGATCAGGATGTCTGAGGCCTGTCCCTGTGCACCGCCGAGCGGCTGGTGGACATGCAGGCTGGCATTGGGCAGCGCCGCGCGTTCGCCCGGCTCGCCCGCCATCAGCAGGAAGGAGCCCATCGAGCGGGCCGTGCCCATGCAGAGCGTATGCACGGGCGCGCGGATGTATCGCATCGTGTCGTAGATCGCGAGGCCGCTGGTGACCACGCCGCCCGGCGAGTTTATGTAGAAATGGACCGGCCGCTGCGGATTTTCGGCCTCCAGGAACAGCAATTGCGCGCAGACCAGCGCGGCACTGGCGTCGTTGACCTCGCCGTTCAGGAAGATGATCCGCTCGCGCAGCAGGCGCGAATAGATGTCAAAGGAGCGTTCCCCGCGGGTCGACTGTTCGACGACCATGGGGACGAGCTGCATCGTGCCGTGCATCGACGACCTCCTCAGTTCCAGGATGTTGTTGGTTTGCGGGCTGAGCCCGCGCCGTCAGGCGGCGCGCAGCATCAGCGGCCGGTTGCTGTTGGCAGGCGCCGGCGTCTCGATCAGCCTCGCACCGGTCAGGCTATGGATGATCCGCAGTTCGGTGCCGCCCTCGCTCGGCGCGAGCTGGAAGGTCACCACGCTCTCAAGGAAGGGCGGCTCCTCCTCCCTCAGCCGGTAGCGCATTTCCTCGCCCGGCACGCTGGAAAGCGCCTCGACCTGCGCCGGTAGCCAGCGCTCGCGGAAGGCGGGAATGCTGAGTGCCCGCCAGACCTTCTCCGGCGGCGCATCGAGCTGATACTCGAACACCAGTTGCTTCGCCCGATCCTGCGTGTCGCTCTCGCTCATTGGTCCATGTCCCGCAGCAGGTCCTTGAGAGCATCGATGCGCGCCGGCCAGTAGGCGCGGTATTTCGCCAGCCATCGCGCGATCAGGGCGAGTCCGTCCGGGTCGACCTCGTAATTGACGAAGCGCCCCTGCCGCTCCTCCCGCACCAGCCCGGCGGTGCGCAGCACGGCAAGGTGCTGCGACATCGCCGGCTGGCTGATCGCCAAGCCCTCGCGCAAGGCACTGGCGTTCATGCCGCCGGAAGCGAGCTTCTCGAAGATCGCCCGGCGGGTCGGATCGGCCAGCGCCTTGAAGATGTCCTGCTCAACCATAAGAAACACATAAGCATGCGCTTATTTGATTCGCAAGCGGCCGCGGATGCGCCGGTTCGTCCGGGCAGTCAGTTCACCAGGATCGGATAGAGAGAGGCGACAAGGAGCAGCGCCATCACGAGGTTGAACAGGCGCTGGCGGAGCGGGGGCAGCCAGCGGGCCAGGCAGCGGGCCGCCCATCGCCCAGACCGCGATGCACGGCCCATTGACCAGGGCATGGACGATCACGACGATCGCGAGGTTGAGGAAATAGCCCTCGGCCGGCGCATAGGCCGCGACGGCCTCGAACGCCTTGTCGGTTCTGGTGAAGCAGTTCGTAAAGAACGTTCCAGATCAGGCAGGCGGCCGCAGCCCGCCAGCTG
>JAEXUU010000803.1 GCA_023452965.1 Pseudomonadota bacterium
AGGTCGAGATCGCATTGCGCGAGAAGGCGCTGCCCTTCGAGCGGATCATGGTGCCGTTCAACCAGACGACGGGCTACGACCCCAAGCATCCCGAAGTCGTCGCCATCAACCCGAAGCAGCAGGTCCCGGTGCTGAACGATGACGGCATCGTGCTCTACGATTCCACCATCATCCTCGAATATCTCGAAGACGCCTACCCTGAGCCGCCGCTCTTTCCACTCTGCCCCGGAGCCCGCGCCCGCTGCCGGCTCGACGAGCTCTATGCCGACGAGATCATGCTGCAGGCGTTGAAGCCGCTGATGCACCGCACCAGCCCGCCGAACACCGACCAGATCAGGCGCCTTGCGCAGGAGGCTGACGCGCTGATCGCCGAGCAGGCGCTGGAGAAGCACTATGCCGTGCTCGAGGACCGGCTCGCCGGCCGCGAATTCTTCGGCGACGCCGTCTCCGTCGCCGACATCGCCCTGTTCATGAGCGTGCTGTTCTCGCTTCGCCTCGGCGGCCCTTCGCTCGCGCCATTCGATGGCTTGTCGCGCTGGTTCGAGCGGCTGAAGCTGCGGCCTGCCTTCGCCCAGGCCGCAGTCGAGATCGCCGAAGCCGACCGGCGCCTCTCGTTTCCGCTGAAGCGGGCGTAGGGCCGGAAGCCACCGGCGTTTACGCCTCATAGCAAGGGCGCTGTCGTCCCGGGAGGAGCGAAGCGCCGAGCCGCGACCCATTCCGGAACCTCATTCGGACAGGCTCCGGAATGGATCCCGGATCGGCGCCCCTGACGCGGCTTGTCCGGGATGACATCGACGTGGTTTCGCGATCCTCGGAAACAGGCTAAACGCCGCCTCATGAGCACGATCCGCATCGCCCCATCCATCCTCTCTGCCGACTTCTCCAAGCTCGGCGAGGAAGTCCGCGCCATCGACGAAGCCGGCGCCGACTGGATCCATTGCGACGTGATGGACGGGCATTTCGTGCCCAACATCACCTTCGGCCCCGACGTGCTGAAGGCGATCCGGCCGCACACCAAGAAGTTCTTCGACGTCCACCTGATGATCGCCCCGGTCGACCCTTACGTCGAGGCCTTCGCCAAGGCCGGCGCCGACCTGATCTCCTTCCATGTCGAGGCCGGCCCGCACCCGCATCGCACGATCCAGGCGATCAAGGCGCAGGGCAAGCAGGCCGGCATCGTGCTCAATCCCGGTACGCCGGCAAGCGCCGTCGAACCGCTGCTCGACGACCTCGACCTGATCCTGCTGATGACGGTCAATCCCGGCTTCGGCGGCCAGAGCTTCATCCATTCGGTGGTCGACAAGATCGCCCGGGTCCGCGCGCTGATCGGCGAGCGGCCGATCGCGCTCGAGATCGACGGCGGCGCGACGCCCGAAACCGCGCCGCTCGCGGCGAAGGCCGGCGCCAATGTGCTGGTCGCCGGCTCGGCCGTGTTCAAGGGCGGCCCCTCGGCTTACGCCGGCAACATCGCGGCGATCCGCAAGGCGGCTGAAGCGGCGCGCGGCGACTGGGTCTAAATTCTTCGGGCACCCTCATCCTGAGGAGCCATTCCCCAGGGGAATGGCATCTCGAAGGATGCTTCAGGAGGCCCCAGAACCAACGACCATCCCTCGAGACGGCCGCTGCCGCGGCCTCCTCAGGACGAGGCCGTTGTGCTCCGGTCAGCCTACCAAGCGTCGAACGTTCAAAGCTCGATCTGCGCGAAACCGCCATAGATCAGGCGCTTGCCGTCGAAGGGCATCGGGTTCGCGCCGGGCTGCATGCGCGGATCGGCCATGATCTTTTCCCAGCCCGCATCGCGCGCCGCCTTGCTCGGCCATTCCACCCAGGAGAAGACGACGACCTCGTCCTCCTTCGCCTCGACGGCGCGGAAGAAATCGGTCTGCTTGCCGCGCGGGACATCGTCGCCCCAGTATTCGGCGACCTTCGTCGCGCCATATTCCCTGAACAGCGGCGCGGCCTTGCGGGCATGCTCGGCATAGGCGTCGCGATTGGCGGCCGGCACGGCTGCAACGAAACCATCGACATAGGACATCGCGTTTTCCTCCTTTGGGTCTGTCGGCGCTCCTAGGTTAAGCGCGCCCCGCCCAGCCGGCGCGGACGCTAGGCAAGGCGATGGTCCGAAGCTGTCAGCAGCGGCCCCCAGCATTTCCGTCTGCGGCCCGCACGTGCTAGCGAGCGCGAAAGGAAATCCTCTTGAGTTGCGAGCCCGCCGATGATCCCCCGCTATTCCCGCCCCGAAATGGTCGCGATCTGGGAGCCGCAGGCGCGCTTCCGCATCTGGTTCGAGATCGAGGCTCACGCCACCGATAAACTCGCCGAGCTCGGCGTCGTTCCCAAGGAGGCCGCGGCGACGATCTGGGCCAAGGCCAGGGACGCCGTCTTCGACGTCGCCCGCATCGACGAGATCGAGCGCGTCACCAAGCACGACGTCATCGCCTTCCTGACCCATCTCGCCGAGATCGTCGGCCCCGAGGCCCGCTTCGTCCACCAGGGCATGACCTCCTCGGACGTGCTCGACACCACGCTCGCCGTGCAGCTTGCCCGCGCCGCGGATATCCTGATCGCCGATGTCGACGCCCTGCTCGCCGCCATCAAGCGCCGCGCCTTCGAGCACAAGCTGACCCCGACCATCGGCCGCTCGCACGGCATCCACGCCGAGCCGGTGACCTTCGGGCTGAAACTCGCCCAGGCCTATGCCGAGTTCGACCGCTGCCGCGCCCGCCTCGTCGCCGCGAAGGCCGAGATCGCGACCTGCGCCATCTCCGGCGCCGTCGGCACCTTCGCCAACATCGACCCGCAGGTCGAGGAGCATGTCGCGGCCAAGATGGGGCTGACCGTCGAGCCGGTCTCGACCCAGGTGATCCCGCGCGACCGCCACGCCATGTTCTTCGCGACGCTGGGCGTCGTCGCTTCCTGCGTCGAGCGCCTGGCGACCGAGATCCGTCATCTCCAGCGCACCGAGGTCTACGAGGCGGAGGAGTACTTCTCGCCGGGCCAGAAGGGCTCCTCGGCGATGCCGCACAAGCGCAACCCCGTCCTGACCGAGAACCTGACCGGCCTCGCCCGGCTGGTGCGCGGCATGGTGACGCCTGCGCTGGAGAACGTCGCCCTCTGGCATGAGCGCGACATCTCGCACTCCTCGGTCGAGCGCATGATCGGCCCCGATGCGACGGTGACGCTCGACTTCGCACTCGCGCGCCTGACCGGCGTCGTCGACAAGCTGCTGATCTACCCGCAGAACATGAGGAAGAACCTCGACCGGCTCGGCGGCCTGCACAATTCGCAGCGCGTCCTGCTCGCGCTCACCCAGGCCGGCGCCAGCCGCGAGGAGAGCTACAGCCTGGTCCAGCGCAATGCGATGCGCACCTGGGAGCATGGCGAGGACTTCCTCACCAACCTCAAGGCCGACAAGGACGTCACCGCGAAGCTGTCGGTGGCGGAGCTCGAGGCGATGTTCGACGAGGGCTATCACTTCAAGCACGTCGACACGATCTTCCGCCGGGTGTTCGGCGCGGCCTGAGCCCGCAGGGGCGCCTCGTCGGCGCCCCTCGCTTCCGGCCACGCTTGAACCGACTGGTTGACCAGTTTAAATTGCGGTCATGATCACCGTCGGCGCCTTCGAGGCCAAGACCAAGCTCTCCGAACTCCTCGACCGTGTCGAGCGCGGCGAGGAGGTCGTGATCACGCGCCACGGCAAAATGGTGGCTCGCATGGTGCCTGAGGGCCAGCGCGACACGGCGGCCGAGCGCAAGGCGCGCGAGGCCAAGGCAGCCGAAATTCTCGCCGAGATCACGCGCATCCGCGAGAAGCTGCGCAAGGAAGGCGTGAGCTTTTCCGCCGATGAGATCATCGCGATGCGGGACATGGGCCGCCGCTGATGGCCGTCATCGATGCGTCGATCTTGATCGCTTCGTTCTCGCCCGACGAAGCGCTTGCCGGTGCGGTCGACGCCATCAAGCCCTACCTGCTGGGTGGCGGCAACGCGCCGGCGCTCCTGCCCTACGAGATCGCCAATGCCCTGCATTGGAAAGTCCGACGCGGCGGACTATCTCGGATGAGCGCAGACGAGGTGCTCAACGGGATCCTTCTTGTACCGGTCGCGCTTCACGCCTCCTCCGCACAAGAGGTCGCCGCTCAAACAGTGCCGTTGTCATGGAAGCACGGTCTGACCATCTATGATGCGGCCTATCTCGAACTAGCTCTGCGCCTGACGCTTCCGCTGGCCACCGTCGACAAGGCTCTCGTTAGGGCCGCACGACAAGAAGGCGTCACGATTCTGGGACCATTATGAAAACCTCCGACGCCGACATCCTCATCATTCCTGGCTGGTCGGGCTCCGGGCCCGACCACTGGCAGAGCCGCTGGGTTGCCAAGCTCTCCAGCGCCCGCCTCGTCGAGCAGGAGGACTGGTACAAGCCGGCCCGCGACGCGTGGGCGAACCGCAGCGTCGCGGCGGTGCGTGCCGCGACCAAGC